>JAAEES010000089.1 GCA_013415575.1 Methanomicrobiales archaeon
GTATCATAGTAGAGGGAGTCCTGGACAAAGAACGCGAAATGAACGGTATTGAATGAATCAACGACAACCGGTACCTGGCCGCCATATTTCCCGGTTGCAATCACCGACTCCGTATGCCATACCCCGCCGTCTTTCCAGGCGTACACCAGTTCGTCAGGGGTCCACATGTCATTGATGATCTCGTACACAACGTGCGGTTTTCCCTGTGAATCGATATCGTAGCCGGCAGGCCCGAGGTTACCCTGGTCTATAATTTCCGTATACCACCCGGTGCTGTCCTTCCAGGCGTACTTCACGAAGTGGTTGTAGAGATCCTCGGTAAACTCGGTATACACGATTGAAGGCCTCCCCAGGGGATTGAGCTGCAGGATCTGATCCCCGGTTGTCACCGGATCGACCTGCTCATAGTGCCACCCGGTGGTGTCCTTCCAGGCATAGAACAGATGAAACTCATTATCCTGGTAGGTAATGTGAGGTCTGCCGTAACTGTCGAGAGCCAGAGAGTAAAATCCTCCCGTCTCGTTCTGGTAGGGCAGGGGTGAGGTGTCATCTATCACCTCAATCTTCCATCCGGCAGGCTCCTTTATTGCCAGCTTCAATCCCAGCACCGGACCATCGACATCGATAATGTACCCGTAGAGGAGCAAGGGCTTCCCGCTCGGAGTAACTTTCAGACAGGGATATGCTACCACCGTCATCGATGGGTCCACATTCTCCGTATGCCAGCCAAACCGATCCTTATACGCATACCTCATAGTGTAATCAAAGACGTTCGCGTGACTGGCATATCCCAGGTGAGGACGACCGGATATGTCGAAATCAAGCGAGGTTATGACACCCGATGGGGCCGGGGTATCAACGATCCTGGCGTCCCAGGTGCCCATGAGCCTGGACGTCTCCCCGGGGGATGGATAAGAACCACTACCAGCAACGGTCGCGACGATGATGCACCCCGCGAGGAGGAATACCAGCACCAGTCCGGAATAGTTCACAGAGGTCATTTTCATGGTTTCCACCTTTATTTTGCCACCCGTGTATCAGACAGGATACTTTCCTTATTATTAAAGTGATATAATAAATCTTCTATTATGAAAAAGGCCGCGTTCGAGAAATAGACAATAAACCTGGAAATGCCCTCAAAGGCCGGGACTACCCGGGACAGAAGTCGTACGTGCCCGGCTCCGGCTTTTCCCACGCTAAACCTGAAAAAGTTATTTGATACCAGACCTCCTCTCATCAGCAATGCCTGAAGGGCCGTGCTTCAACCAGATCTGGTCAGAGATTATTCTCCAGAACGTCACGCCACGGAAATCAGACAACCGGGTGAAGAAGTCCTGCAGGGAATATTATCTCATAGAGCCCGGCACGGTCTTTCGCGATGTTCCGATCACCCTCTCCAGAGCTATGCTGGTCGGGATCGATGAAGAGGCCGGGCGCATCCTTATGCCCTTCCGGAAACCCTGCCACGGCACCTCGCTGTATGCCATCGATGCCGACCGTGAGGAAATTGCAGGTCTCCGGTCAGAGCTGATGGCAGCACCAGTCCGGAGAGAAAAGAGCAGTAAACGGAGAAAATCTCCTCCATAACACTCATCCCGAAGGATCAGCTGAGCGGTTGACTGTATCACCCCAGGTTCCGCAGATTATATATAGGGTGATTGGCGAGAATCTAATTGGCGGTACTTTTCCGATCCGGATCCTCTGGTGCTGTGGGGATCCGATCAGGGGTATCATCAAGGTGGCATGATATGAATAGAACAATCGTTTCTCTACTCGTAGGTGGGGTTCTCATCACCGCACTTGCGGGCTACGGCTCTGCGGGGGTTGCCTGCCCCTTCGGTGATTATAATGGCGGGGGAATAGCCTGTCCGTTCGATGGCTATAATGGCGGGGGAATAGCCTGTCCGTTCGATGACTATAATGGCGGGGGAATAGCCTGTCCGTTCGATGACTATAATGGCGGGGGAATAGCCTGCCCCTTCGATGACTATAATGGCGGGGGAATAGCCTGTCCGTTCGATGATTCCGGCAGTGGAGGTTCAGCTGAAGTGTTCCAGGAAGTAGACCTGATGTCCCTGCTGCCATGTCCGTTTGATGATTCCGGCAGTGGGGGTTCAGCCGAGGTGTTCCCGGAGGTGAACGCCGGCTCCGGGATATCCTGTCCATTCGATGATTCCGGCGGTGGAGGTTCAGCCGAAGTGTTCCCGGAGGTGAATGCCGGCTCCGGGATAGCCTGTCCGTTCGATGATTCCGGCACTGGAGGTTCTGCTGAGGTGTTCCCGGAAGTGAATACCGGCTCCGGGGTCCCTTGTCCATTCCAGCGAAGTGTGGCATCTTCCGGGGAGAGCGGCTCAGTCGATGTGACCGGGCTCGAAACGTATCCGCAACCCGGTGATATCGATGGCGATGGCCTGTACGAGGATCTGAATGGAAACGGGCGAATTGATTTTGCCGATCTGGTCCTGTATTTCAATCAGATGGACTGGATCCGGGAGCATCAGCCCATCTGCTGTTTTGACTACAATGGAAACGGCAATATTGACTTTGCCGACCTGATCATGTTGTTTCACGAAATCTGACGGACCGACCACACGTTCTTTTTTTTTCATGATCATTCTGCCTAAAAGTGGCTGAGAATCGAATCACTGCCCGGAATGCGTCCACATACGGCGTAGGGCCAGGAGCTTGTCTGACCAGAGAGATGGAGAACCCGGTGCAGATTCCTGGAATTAAATCACCTCACTTTATCATCCAGTCCCCGAACATCCTTCTATGGACATTATAGCTGCTCTCTGGCCGGTTCTCTTACCCGTTCTTGCGGTTCTCATCGCCGTTATCCACATCCGCTGGAAGAGGATTGCCGGGTGGCAGGCCATTGGTACCGTGCTGATGTGGCAGTTGGGAATCGGACTCGGGCTTGGTCTCATCTGGGCTGGTCTCGGCCACCTCCTGATGCCGGACCAGGTCGCCGCCTCGATCGGCTGGCTGGCAGGAAGCCCGTTCCAGCGTGAAGTAGGGATGTGGGATCTCTCCCTCGGCATTGTTGCGGTACTCTGCCTGGTCTTCCGGGACGAGGGATTCTGGACAGCGACGATTATCAGCACCGGGATATTCTCTATCAGTGCCGGTCTCGGCCATATATATGAACTCGTGATCCACGGCGATACCGCGGTCAATAACGCAGGAGCGGTGATGTACCTGGATCTCTTCTACCCATTGTTCCTAGTAGGGTTTCTGATCCTGTACCATACGAAGAAGAAGGACGCAGGGCAGCATGCCCTGTCAATGAAAATATGATAGGATTGGGTCCTTACGGACACCCTTTCCTTATCAGAGCAGGGATATCCCCAGGATGAGGTTATGATTACCGCGTCGTAGGTTATATCGGCGGCCCTTCAGTCATTTTTCCCGAACAGGTCAGGATTCTGCCGGCGTCTCCACCATCGACGGGTTAGATAACCCCCGCAGGTGCCAATTCCGGCCATCACGATGATTGCAAGAAGAAGGATCCCGGAGGGAGGGGGGATCTCTGGTTCCAGTGTAGGAGCAGGAGCCGGGGTACCATATGGTTCTACGACAGGTATTTGCGTTGGGAGGGAGGGGGTATTCGGCAAAGGCGCTTCCATGGCAGGCTCCTCGGCAACGGGTGGAACCGGCTCTTCAAGTGTGACGGGTGGCACTGGGATCCTGTTCGTTATCACGAAGTAACTGAATCCCGGTGTTTCTGCAGTATAGAATGCCCGCCCGTTGGTGATATGATCCAGGACGGTCGACAGTTCCACCCATCGGTCTTCAACCCACCGCATCATGACTACATCCTCCGGTGCGATTGGCAGTGATGTAAGATACCCCCCCCTGATTGAGAACTGGATGGTACTAGGATCGATCGATGCATCCGGAACATTCAGGAGGTCGATGTCATAGTATCGGGTAAAAATCCGGCCGGTGAGTTTTTTTTCCTCGCTGATACGCGGGCTCTGCTCTACCCGGAGGATCGGCTCGACAATGGTCTTTGAAGGGATCACATGGACATGGTGGATGGTCGTATCAGCCACGGAACTGCTTCCCTCTTCGTCATCATAGTCATCGAAGACATAATTCACCAGAATTCCGGTTTCACCGCCGGGATGGGCCAGGGTCATGAACGGCGGTTCTGATTCATCTGATGCCGTATCGGAAAGAGTAGCGGCGCAGGATCCATTGATGGCGGTGCAATAGGCTTGGGCAAGGTTTCGCGATCCCTGGTTTGGGGGACTGTAGACTGGGGGAGCCATTGTGTTCCCCATGAACTGTGCATAGGTTACCGCCTGAAGATAGGTCATATTCTCCGGAAAATTCTTCATGAGATACCCGATGGTTACTCCCCCGGTCCGGTCCGTCCCCAGTACACAGTGATAGTAGATCAGGCGCTTCTTCCCGGAAGTGCTTGTCTCCTGCATAAGCGAGGTGATCTGACCGATGAGGTTATAGTAACTACAATACTCGTCACCATCAATATGGAGAAGGTCATCACAATTGCCCTGATCACAAAACCCGATGGGGGACCAGATCAGATAGCCCTGGTGACCGCGTATCGTTCCGGGTCTCAATTCCGCAGAACAATTGCTGACCTTCCCGCCAAATTCACGTATCTCCACACTGAGATATTCACTATCCGGCCATTTGTTATCGATGAGGCTGATGACGATGAGCTCATAGTCGGAAAGGTTGAATGTCATGAGTGCCTGGTCGAGCTTTGAACGTTGCGAATCCGTGATATAAACCGGTTTGAACAGGGAATTCTTGATTGTCGTATTCAATTCGTCATATGCGAAGTGCCAATCTGTATGATTATTGCAGGGGCTGGATTTCGGATTATTTCCAGAGCCATTCCTGATCACGAGAGGGAGCGGCCCCCGGACGAGCAGGTTGCCGGTGGTTTCATTGATATCAACAACGGTTGGCGGATGTATTATCGGTGCATCGGGTGGCTTGAATGCGTTTTCCGGCTCGAGGTTACACCGATTAAAGCAACAGGTACCGTCAGGGGCTTCGTCAGTGCAGTCTGCATGCACGAGCGGTATCAGTCCCTGGATGAGGAGTAGGCATACCAATAGAACTACAATTCTACGTGGATGGTTCATAGGATGATTCTCCCGAATGGCACATCATTCAGACGAAGTGAAACGAGATCCTGTCTGATCCTGCTTATGTATCCTCTTCTGGGTAAAATCTATTTCGAAATAATGATGAAATCCGCAGGAGGCGCCGTCGGACCGTATCGGGGGTTATCTGGTAATTGTAGTAAAAATAAAAATAAAAAATGGATTTTTTCCCGTTGAACCGTTTCAGCTGGTCAGACGGTTATCGTCATCAAACGAGGGCAGTTCCCGCAGGACCCGTCCTTGAGCCGCGACTGGATCTGGGTCATGGTCCGGAGCTTGTCCTGGGTCATGGTCTGGAGCTGGATCTGGGTCATGGTCCGGAGCTGGTTCTGAGTCATGGTCTGCAGCTGGTCCTGGGTTTGGGTCTGGTTCTGAGTCTGGGTCTGGAGCTGTGTGAAAGTCCGGAGCTGGATCTGTTCACAGGTCCGGTCCCTGGTCAGCGTACCATTGCCGTTGTCAGCACTGGTCTCAAACCCGATCTGGTTGCAGTAGTTGTACTGTCCCTGAACCTGGCCGCCGTCAGACTGTTGCCCGGACTGCTGGCCACCGGCCGACATCGTTCCGCTTCCTGATCCTTGTGCCTGGGTCCCGGCCGCAAAAACGCCGGCAGGGATGATGACCAGTGCAAGGAGGGCGATGACGCTGAGTTTCCTGAACATCTTATATTCACTCCTGTATGGACGGAATTACCAGGTATACCCCGGATAATCCCGGTCCTGCATATGCGGTTATCATGAGGTAATAAACGATTTCTGACCGCGAAAGCTACATGATCGGTTATCCCTGGTCCCGGGAGTGAACCGACCGGTTCAATCCCGCAGGAAGCGCTCATGAGCGTTCACCCGAAGCTCTTCAGCGGCGGGACCAGTCTCCTGCTCCGGAGCACGAGATACCAGAATGGGACAAGAGCGAAGAGCGAGAGGATTCCTGCGATGATGAAGATCGCATCCACCCCCCACCAGACCAGCACAGCTCCGAAGATCAGCGGGGGGATGGTGATGCCGAGGCTCACCACGGTATTGAAGGCACCCATCACCACCCCCTGCCCAAGTGCCCGGCCGTCGATTGCTACCACTGCGGTTGCTGCAGAGATGGCGACGGCGTTCCCGATCCCGATGGCGACGGCAATCAGTGAGACAATGGCGAGATTCCCGACGAACGGGAGGGCGAGTGTGGCACCGGAGACGAGCACGGTCCCGGCCACGATCAGGTGGGATCGCTTGTACCGGTCCGCCATCTGCCCGAAATACCCCTGGGTCATTCCCATAGAGAAGACTTCGATGGCGATGATCAGCCCGGCCAGTGTGGTGGAGTACCCGTACTGGGTTGCGGCGATCACCGGCATGAAAACCATGAAGGCGGCATAGGGGAAGCAGTTGATGAACCGGAAGAACAGGTTTGCCTGCATCCGGGGGTGGATGAATGCCTCCCTGAGCCTCGGGCGGGTGAAGGGGACCTCCGGATGTGATTCGGGGAGGAAGCGGTAGCAGAGGATGCAGGGGACGACGGCCATGGCCGCCATCAGGAGAAAGACGGTATCAAGTCCCGCGACGTGGTAGACCGCCCCGCCGATCAGGGGCCCGGACCCCAGGCCGAGGTAGAAGGCGTTTGATAACCGTCCCTGGTAGGCCCCTTCCCTGCCCTTTGGGGTGATGTCCCCCACGTATGCCATGGCAACCGGGCCGATCATGGCCGAGGCGATCCCGTGGACGAACCGGATCGCGAACAGCCCATAGATGGATCCCGGCACCAGGTAGAGGAGGGAGATGACGGTGTAAATGGCGAGGCCCCCGGTGATGAACCACTTCCTTCCGTAGCGGTCGGAGTAGTCCCCGATCATCGGGGTGAAAAGGACCCGGGAGAGGCCATAACCGGCGAACAGGGCTCCCACCCAGAACCCGCTGGCCTGGAACTGGTCGACGAATACCGGGAGCAGGGGGATCACGATCCCCAGGCCCATGAGTCCCAGGAATACTGCGATGAGGAGAATGGTGAAGGTTCCCCGGGCAGGCTCGCCGGTCATTTACCAGCGTTTCATCCAGGGTCATTTAACGGTGCCGGAATTGCTCGCCGGCA
>JAAEES010000090.1 GCA_013415575.1 Methanomicrobiales archaeon
TGATGAACCTGGCAATCTCCATGGCATGCTTGGGGGAGATGGGCAGTTCATTCGCCTTTCCCCGTGCCATAGTGTCGCCCGAAACCGGTGTTGAATATCCTGTGCGTGCCATGTCCATCACTTCAGCGGTACGTACTTGCTCGACCGGGTGGCACCGATACCGGCACTCCCGTGCGACACTTTCCTTCTGGTCAGTGCAAACTCACCCAGGTAGTGGAAGACCGCTTCGGGCTGGAGCTCAACCTTCATGAACTCCTTCCCGTTGTAGATTTCCACTTCCTTCCCGATCATCTCGGGCATGATGATCATGTCCCGGAGATGGGTGCGGATCTTCGCATCGCCGCTCCTGAACCGGGAGAGGAGATTCTCCTCACCTCGGGTCAGGCCCCTCGTTACCTTCCGGCGGACCCGTGCGGGCATGACCGGCAGGAGCTCGCTCATTCCCATCGTGCGGAGCTCCTCTATCCGGAAGCCGCGATAGGTGAATTCCTCGCGCCGCCTCGGCAGTCTCTTCTGTGTCTTCTTTGCCATGTCACTACCCTCACTTCTTGCCGCGGCCGGTCTTCCGGGCCGCTACGTGGCCGACAGTCCTTCCCGGGGAAGTTCCCCGCCCGACGGTCTTGGGCCGTCCGGCATGCTGGTGACCTCCGCCCCCGAAGGGGTGGTCGATCACGTTCATGGCCACACCCCGCACGCGGGGCCAGTTCGAGGCCGTGTTCCTCATCTTGTGGAACTTGTTGCCGGCCTTGATGAACGGTTTCTCACCACGACCGCCACCGGCCACGATGCCGACTGTTGCCCTGCACCGTGCATTGAACCACTTGGTTACGCCGCTCGGCATCTGGACGCCCACCCGGCCCTCGCTCTTGTCGATGACAATGGCCTGGACGCCGCTTGCCCGGACGAACTTGCCGCCGTCATTGGGCCGTGCTTCAATGTTGCAGACGTAGGCCCCGGTCGGGATCGACCCGAGGGGAAGGGTGTTGCCGTTCCGGACCTCGGCTTCCGGGCCCCAGATGACCTCGTCTTCCACACCGACACCCTCGGTGACCAGCATGTACATCTTGGATCCATCCTCGAGTTTCACGAGTGCGATGGGGGTGTGGCGTGCCGGGTCATGCTCGATATCGATTACTGTACCCCTGACCGTGGTCTCGCTGGTTCCGGCGTGACGGAGTGCCGCCTTGTACCGGTGCGATGGCACCCTGTAGGTCGGACCTCCCTTTCCTCTGTTCTGTGTTGTAATCCGGTGTCCCATTTTTCTCACCTACATTATGCCAAGCCGGCTGAGTATCTCCTCGGCAGCCTTCTCGTTGGAAAAGCTGATGGTCGCTTTCTTTTCACCGTGCATGGTCATGGACGTGGAGATGCGGGTGACTTCCTGCTCGAAGGCCCGCTCGATCTCCCGCTTGATCTGGTTTTTGGTAGCGTTCCTGTCCACGAGAAACTGGAGCTTGTTCTCCTTCTCAAGGACCATCATGGCCTTTTCTGTCACATAGGGATGCTTCAGCACCATCTCACTGCCCTCCCAGTTTCATCAGGGCACTCTCTGTGAAGACCGTGAGACGGCCTGGAAGGGTGCCCGGAGCAAGGAGCTCGGTATTCAGCTGGTCAAAGGTTACTACGTCCACACCAGCAAGGTTCTGTGCTGCCTTCAGGGGTTTTTCTGCGGTGACGATGAGCAGGCTCTTGCGCTGCTTATAGCGCCGGCCCCGCATCTTTCCGCGCCCGGCACGAACTTTCCTGCTCTGCTTGGAGCGATCCACATCAGGGAAGACGCCGGCAGCTGTGAGGGCCGAGATAACCTCCGCAGTCCTTCCGAGGTCCTCAAAACTATCCTCGAATATGACCGGGACAGGTCCCGAGAAGAGGTGCCCCCGTGCCCGGACGAGATCTTCCGATGCGCTTGCGGCCAGTGCAGATCGGAACGCTTTCTGCTTCTCTTTCTTGTTGATCTGCAGCAGGAGAACCTTCTGGACGACCGGTGGGTGGGCCTCACGTCCGCCCTTCGCCTGCGGTACCTTCGCTGCCCGTGACCCGGACCTGATACGGGGGACGTGCGAGGCCCCGCGGCCGCTGCCCCAGCCCACTGCGGAGGATTCGATGCCCGCGTAGGGGTAGGTTCCATGCGGTTGCCTCCGGGTGCTCTGCAGAGCAAGAACGGCCTTTTTGATGAGGTCAGGGCGGTATTCTTCTGAAAACACTTCGGGAAGATCGATGTCCCGCGCCACTGTGCCATCAAGTGATATAATCTGTGCTTTCATCGTTTCTCACCCCTGCTTGCTCTGGACACTCACGAACTCGATCGCGGGCTGCCTGACCATATGCTCTCCCTGCCTGGTCGCGGGACGAATCCTGACCAGTCTCTTTGCCGGTCCGGGAATGGAGCCTTTTACCAGCACGTATGGGTTGCGGAGCACTCCATAGTGGAGGAACCCTCCTGACGGGGTAATCTCTGCGCCGTTGTCACCGATCCTGAGAATCCTTTTATTGAACTCGGTCCGCTGCTGGTATCCCATCTGACCGGTCTGCGGCACCTGCCAGCGGACATGGTGGGGATTCCAGGGACCAAGGTTTCCGATATGGCGCTTCTTGCCCCCCCGGGAGTGTTTCCGCTTGCGGAGCTTGATTCCCCAGCGTTTCACCGGGCCCTGGGTTCCCTTTCCGGTGGTGACTGCGGTTATGTCCGCATAGGCACCGGGCTCGATAACGCTCCTGAGGCTCACTTCCTCTCCGAGCAGACCTGTCGCGAACTCATACCGTCCTTCAACCGGACCCCCGGCAACCCGGACTTCCATGAGATCGGGCACCTTCTTCGGGATCCCGGATATCATCTCCGGCGTAGTGTGTACCAGGACAAATATCTCGGCGACCTTCCCTTCGGCCATCGCTTCCTGGATCTTCGTTCGAGCCTCTTTACCGTCGTATGACGAAGGGAGGGTGATTCGTTTTTCCAGGGCCGGATCAGGTTTCTCCGTCCATACCTCGGTCAGGGGGTGCCGGCCGTAGGTGTCCCGGGCATAGGCCCGGATCGCTGCGACCTTCATGGCAGGGATCTCAATGACGGTCACCGGGACCATGATATCCTTCCCTTCCGTGGGGCTGTTCTTGTGATCATCCACCATGACCACGTGGGTCATCCCCACCTTGTAACCGGCAAATCCCTGAAGCACCGGAGTTCCCTCGTATTCGGGCCAGGACTGGTATTTTGGAACCTGGCTTTTTGCCCGCTTTCTGGGGCTGAATGCGAGGGATCCCTTTCGCGGTGTGTTGATCTTCGGCATTTTTTATCAATCCTCGTATGAGATCTGAACATTTCCGTGCAGTATTCCGGACCGCGGCTTCACCAAGCGGGGGAAGCCGGGAATGGCCCGGTGTGCTCCGAGAAAGCGTGATGCTCTGAACCCTTAAGCTGGTCCGCCGGTAATCCACCAGCGGTGCGAACCCGTTTTCGTAATGATCCCGTTGTGTGGTCCTGCGAATCTCTCTTCTCCGCCGACCATCAGATCCAACCGGTCTTCGCCAACAGATACTGAGTCTCGCGCATATGTACCGCTCTACGGCACATGCGGGCTCGTGAGAGCCACGTCCACCCGTGCGCTTATCAGATCCACCGTGTCAGCCCGTTGTGAATAATCACAACTCCTTCTCGGCTGCGCCCCGTACACGGGGGCGCACGCCCACCCATGAGGAACCCGGATTTCGCCGGAGACCTCAGAGAGGCTTCCATAATTATTACACAGAAATGAATATAAACCTTCTTGATAGCGCCCAGCAATCGCTGCCGGTCAGGAAGGATTGGTCCCCCGTTCATCCAAAGTAGAGATCCCCTTCGTCGTTGATATAAACCTCGATCTTATCCCTGATGTGGCGTGCCCGCAGACGCTCCGGCATTGCTTCTCTCATTTTATTTATGAGAGAAATGGTGTCGTATTTGACCTTGATGCCGAGGTGCTCGGCCTCCCGGTAGATAAACGGGGCGACGTCGAGGACATCCATCCCGGGATCAATAGTGCAGAGGTGAGAGGCATCAAGGGTATACAGGAAATCCAGGGTTTCCCTCGCTCTCCTGATATTCTCCATAGCCGATTTTTCGATCGTGCAGACATTTGCCTTTGAAGTTTGGATGATATCAGCAATCTGCTGCTGGGTCAGCCCTTGCTTCCGGTATCTCAGTACTTCTTTCTGGCGATCGGTAAGCAACCCATCTTTCATTACCATCCTTTTGGCAGGTCAAATTTAAACACTTTTCGTTAACATGGTTGACTCCTGGAGATTTCCGGTGACAGGGCCATCCTGCACCAGGGATGACGGGCCTTTCAAGAAAACAGCGAAAACGGCTGGATTCTCGAATCTGAATCAAATTTCAAAACGTTTATATCTGCACGGGCGAATAGTAACCTGTTATAACGAAAAAGAGGTGCATACATGGTAGTTAAAGTTGGCGTTGCCAAACTGGGCAACATCGCAAGCGGCGTAATGGCCGAACTCCTCCTCGATGAGAGGGCAGACCGTGAAGACATGCAGACCTTCATGGCAACCAGTGGAACAAAGCTCCAGCCTGAGGACATTGACCGGGTTGTCAATAACATGCTGGCATGGAAACCCGACTTCGCCATCGTCGTCTCACCGAATGGTGTGCTCCCCGGTCCGACCGGAGCCCGTGAGCGGCTTGCTGCAGCCGGAATCCCGGTAGTCGTTATCACCGACGATGTCACCACCAAGAAAGAGTGGGCTGACATCAAGGAGAGCAAATTTGGCTACATTATCATGAAGGGAGACGCCATGATCGGTGCCCGTCGTGAATTCCTCGACCCCGTCGAGATGGCCGACTACAACGGAAACCTGGTCAAGGTCCTTGCCCTGACCGGCGCATTCCGCAAACTCCAGATGGCACTTGACCAGGTCATCGACCAGGTGAAGGCCGGGAAGAAAGGGGCGGACCTGGTGCTGCCCAAGATAGTAGTCACCTCCGACAAGGCAGTCGATGGTGAGTTCACCAACCCCTATGCCCTCGCCAAGGCCCGTGCAGCATACGAGATTGCATCTGCAGTCGCCATGGTGAACGTCAAGGGTTGCTTCATGACCAAGGAATGGGAGAAGTATATCCCCATCGTGACCAGCGCCCATGAGATGATGCGGTGTGCTGCGGTTCTCTGTGATGAAGCCCGCGAGCTGGAGAAGGCTGGCGACGGTATCATCAGGAAGCCCCACAAGAAGGACGGCGTCATCGTC
>JAAEES010000091.1 GCA_013415575.1 Methanomicrobiales archaeon
GGATCTCAAGACCATCCAGATACGCATTTCAGGAAAGGTTCAGCGGGTGGGCATGAGAAACTGCATCCGCTCCTTTGCGGGACGGCTCAATATCAAAGGCGAGGTCATGAACCTCCCTGACGGCACGGTGCTCGCTATCGCCACGGGCGATCCGATTCTGCTCGAAAAATTTGTCTCGATGATCTACGGGTGTCCCCGGGCGGTTATCCGGGATATCGAGATATCAGATCACCCGCTCATCCAGTTCGGGGATTTCCAGGTAAAAAGAATCGAGCTCTGAACCGGGAATCTGGGTGGTGGACAGGATGCGTCCAGGGTACATGGATCGAGCTTCGAACCAGAGGAAGCAGAAGTGTTTATGACAGAGAGATTGCCAGGTAACTGATACCGTCAGACGTGGTTCATACTACCCTGGAGAGTTATCCTACCTGCGAAGTCCGAGCTATCCATTCCCCTCGCCTTTGCCACAAAGAGCTCACCGGTTCCCGTTGAGTCCCTCCACCATCCCTTCACTGGACATACCGCCGGGGTGAATGCGGGATATCAGATCCATGTGGATCCTCAATTTTCACCGCTGCAGTGCCGTATTCTACACCTTCAGCACGAAGAACTCGCTTGTGCCGAGCAGGGATTCGCGGAGGGCGAGCACTTGTTCATCGAGGATGTTCTGGCGGATCGTTTCGTGGAAGATTTTTACCAGCCGTGCCAGGAGCTCTTCAGAGAGGATGCAGCGTTCGGTGCTGCATTCATACTCGGCCGGATCCAGTCCTCCACGGATCAGTTCAAGTGCCGGCCGGTCGATCATAGCCGGTTTGAAGGGTTCGGTCAGGTCATGGATCAGGCCTGCCTTCCCCTTGTGGAGGAACCCCTGATCAGGGTCGCAGTCGCCGCCTATTGCGGCCACAATGGCATTGCCAAAAAGCATCCCGTAACCGATCGAGAGAATGCTGTTGACCACATCGGTATGAGGCCGTGTGGTCCGCCGCCGAAACCCCATCTCAGGAGGGACGGTGCGGGCTACAATCTCGTAGTACATGTCCGACACCAGTCGGTAGACACGCCGTATTTCGTCCACACGGACAAGGTTCTCGAATTCAGCAAGGTTCTGTCGGATGATGTCGATCTCCCCCTGGTAGAGGAGCTGGTCTGACCGTCCTTCTTCCAGCGACTCGATCACACTGATACGGTTAATTGTGGCTGCTTTAGCCAGTTTGAGTGCGTAGGAATGGGATGGCGCCTGATCCTGGGCTTTCCGGATGACTTCATCGGGGTGATCGCCGTACCGGCGAAGGGTTCCCAGCGGTTCCCCGTCGGCCTCGAAGAAGGAGATCGCCTTACCGGACCGGAGGAACGCATTCACCACCGAGGTATGGAGAGAGTGGCCGCCCATCAGGAGGAGGTGATCGATGGTATCGAGCGGAATCTCCTCTTTTCGTCCATCCCGCAGGATTATAAGCGTATTTCTGGTCGCCTTGAGGTGTGCGCCAAATCCCGCTACCGTCTTCCATGGTATCCGCACCTTCGTATCCTCCCTTTGAAATCGGCCCGGCTGTTCTGTCAGAAATAGGCCAGCCATCTACATCAATACATCGTTTTTAAGAGAGATTTCAGGAAATATCCCACCGCACCCGGATCTCACTGCCATGCTATATCCTGACAAGATTTTTCTGGAAACACGATTGATATATACCGTATCAAACGGCACTCCAGCCGTCTGTTCATGGTGCGTCAGCATGGAAATAATCCGATCGGTAAGCAAAACAGCTTTGTTCCTTGTGCCTGATAGGAGCAGAGAGGGAGTATGGCGATGTTCTGGAACGAGAAGATAGAGACTCTGAAAGGAAAAGACCTGGAACAGCTCCAGCTGAAACGCCTGAAATGGACTCTTTCACAGGTCCGCCATGTCGGGTTCTACCAGCAGCAGCTCAGGGAGGGGGGCATCGGGGCCGATGACATCCGGACCCTTGACGATGTCAGGAAGCTCCCCTTCACCCGCAAGCAGGATCTCCGCGATGGCTACCCGTTCGGGTTTATTGCCGTCCCGCTCTCACAGGTGGTCAGGATTCACACCACCTCCGGAACCACCGGGAAGCCGACGGTGGTCGGATACACCCGCCGGGATCTTGAGGCCTGGGCAGAGCTGATCGCCAGGAACCTCACCATGGTCGGGCTGAAAGAAGGAGATGTCTTCCAGAACATGGTCAATTACGGGATGTTCACCGGCGGGCTCGGTTTCCACTACGGAGCCGAGAAGGTCGGGCTCACCGTGATCCCCAGTGCAACCGGCAATACCCGACGACAGATCGAGATGATCCAGGACTTCGGGGTGACCGCCATCCACTGCACCCCCAGCTACGCGATGCACCTCGCCGAAGTGGCCGAGGAGATAGGGGCGGAGCTTTCCACGTTAAGAACCGGCCTGTTCGGTGCCGAACCCTGGTCTGACGCCATGCGGGGGGAACTCGAACGCCGGCTCGGCGTGACTGCTTATGACAGCTACGGCCTCTCCGAGCTCTTCGGTCCCGGCGTGGCTTTTGAGTGTCCGGAACGGGACGGGCTCCATATCTGGCACGATTCATACCTTGTGGAGATTATCGACCCTTCAACAGGCGAGGTGCTCGGACCGGGAGAACGGGGGGAGCTCGTGGTCACCCCGCTGGTCAAGGAAGCCATGCCCCTCCTCCGCTACCGTACCGGTGACATCACCATGCTCCTGCCTGATGAGTGCCCCTGCGGGAGAGCGCAGAAGATCGCCCGTATCACCGGCAGGAGTGATGACATGCTGGTAATCCGGGGGATCAACGTATTCCCGTCCCAGATCGAACATGTGCTCCTCGGTATTCCGGAGGTCGGGAATCAGTTTATGGTGTATGTTGACAGAGTCAATCACCTTGATGAAATGACTATTGAAGTTGAGATTAACCGCGCCCATTTCTCCGGCGAGATCGCGGACCTGGCCCGCATCCAGAAGAAAGTAGTCAAGGAGCTCAGGGACACACTCGAGCTCCGGACCACGGTGAAACTCGTTGAGCCGGGCTCCCTCCCCCGCTTCGAAGGGAAGGCAAAACGGGTTATTGACCGGCGGGAGGGGGTCTGAGTGAAGTGCTGGGACCCGAGGGTTGAGGAAATGCCCCGCGATGACATCCGGCGGCTGCAGTACCGGCTTCTCAAGACGCTGGTGTACCGGTTATACAGCTTCTCCCCTTTCTACCATGATCGGATGAAAGAAGCAGGGGTGCATCCTGATGATATCCGGACGCTCGGGGACATCCGTAAACTCCCCTTCATGGTCAAGCGTGACCTTCGGGACAACTACCCGGACAAGCTCTTCGTCGCCGGGCAGGAGGACCTCGTCCGCTACCATGTGTCGTCAGGGACGACGGGGAAGCCGACTGTGGTCGGCTATACCCAGAACGACCTGAACAACTGGACCGCCTCTCTTGCCCGGGGTCTCGTCTCCTGCGGGCTTTCCCGGGGCGATGTGCTTCAGGTGAGCTACGGCTACGGCCTCTTTACCGGAGGTCTCGGTCTCCACTATGGTGCAGAGCGGATCGGGGCTACCGTGCTGCCGACCAGCATCGGAAACACCGAACGGCAGATCGAACTGATGCAGGATCTGCATACCACCGCCATTGCCTGCACCCCGTCATACCTCCTCCACATAGGTGAGGTTGCGGAGAAGATGGGGGTGAGTATCAGGGACGACACCAGCCTGCGGATCGGCATCCTCGGTGCTGAACCCTGGTCCGACAGCATGAAGGCCAGGATCGAGGAATGGCTCGGCATAAAAGCCTACGATATCTACGGCACGAGCGAACTCTCAGGCCCGATGTTCTGCGAGTGCACCGAACAGAACGGCTTCCATGTGTGGGCAGACCTCGCCTACGTCGAGATCCTCGATCCCGCGACCGGAGAGCAGCTGGGTCCGGGGGAAAAGGGTGAGATGGTGATCACCATGCTCCAGAAGGAAGCTCTCCCCATGATCCGGTTCAGGATCGGGGATATCACCTCGTACGATGACGATGTCTGCGGATGCGGCAGAACCCACCCGAGGGTCCATCGGATCTCCGGCCGTGTGGACGATATGCTGATCATCCGGGGCATCAATGTCTTCCCCTCCCAGGTGGAATATACCCTGATGACCATCCCGGAGGTCGGTGAGCACTTCATGATCGAGGTGGACCGGAAGGGGGCACTCGATGATATGCTGGTCAAGGTGGAGGTGACCCGGGAGGCATTCTCAGACAAGATCACCGACCTCATGGCCATCCGGAAGAATGTTGAGCACCGTCTGAGGAACGCCCTCAATGTCGCGGTGAACGTGGAACTGGTCGAGCCGGGTTCGCTGCCACGGTTCGAGGGGAAGGCAAAGCGGGTTATTGACAGGAGGAAGATCTGACATGGAGCAGAAGAAGTACGTTATCAGGCAGATATCGGTATTTTCCGAGAACAAGCCCGGAAGGCTGGCCGCTATCGCAAAAGCCCTCCAGGAAGAGGGTATCAATATCCTGGCCTTCTCTATCGCCGAAGCGGATGGCTTCGGGGTGGTGCGAGCGCTGGTCGACAAACCCCAGAAGGCGTACGAGAAGCTCTCCGGCATCGGGTTCAACGTGGCATTCACCGATGTAATCGCAGTGCAGATGAAGGATGTGCCCGGCGGCCTCTATGAAATTGCCCGGATCCTCGGTGAAGGAACGATCAATATCGAGTACTCCTATGCCTATTCAGGGAAGGAGGCGGCCGTCCTGATCCTGCGGGTGGACAATGTTGATGCTGCGATCTCCGCCATCAGGAACGGCGGTGGAACCCTCCTGGAAAGCACTCAGTTCCAGTAACCTTTTTTCAACTTTACTAGGACAGGTCCCGAAATCCCGGACAGCCAGGAAAAACCTTTCCGGCCGTCTGCTCTCACCCGCCCGGGTCATGGATCAGAAAAAGAGCCATCTCCGGGAGTTCCCGCCATATCCAACCGAAGAGAATACATCGGTCAGAAGGGGAATTTAAATTCCCCGGAGTGATTCCTGCGGCGGGGAGATGGGAAAACCTTACTTCTTCTCCCACTTGACCAGGTCCGATATCTTCGAGAGTGTACTCCCCCGCCGGATCTCCTCGCGGACCCTTTC
>JAAEES010000092.1 GCA_013415575.1 Methanomicrobiales archaeon
GGCGTGCGGAAAAAACCGCTGCGGGAGGTCGCTGCCCGGCATATTCCCCCGGAAATCGCCTACTACGAGAAGAAGGCCATGCAGTACGGGACAGGGATCTGGAAGGTGCTCCGAAAGATGGCACGTACCAATGGTTATAAACGGTCTTTACAAGGGTACTTAGATCAGAAGAGACCGGACCGGGGATGAGCGTCTATGATAGAAGAGAAAGATATAGAGCACATCGCGATGCTTGCCGATATCGGGATCACGAAAGAGGAGCTGCCCGAGTTTACCGGGCAGTTCAACGAGATCCTCGACTACTTTGATATTCTCGACCAGGTGGAGGAGACCGGGGCCTCCGAGCACGAGCTCGCCAATGTATTCCGGGAAGACGAGATCGAGCCCTCCCTCCCTCAGGACGAGGTGCTGGCCAATACCAGGGATGCCGAAGACGGCTTCTTCCGTGCCCCGCGGGTGATGTGAGTGGCATCCGTCACGTTCGCTCCCGATGACCGATACAACGCCTTTATCACCACCCTTTCCGAGGCAGAAACCGGACCCGGCCGGCTCTCGGGAATCCCGGTTGCGGTCAAGGACAATATCTCCACCCGTGGAATCCCCACCACCTGTGCCAGCCGGATCCTCGCCGGCTACATCCCTCCCTACGATGCCCACGTAGTCACCCTGCTGAAGCGGGAAGGGGCGGCCATTGTCGGCAAGACCAACATGGACGAGTTCGGGATGGGTACGACCACCGAGAACAGCGCCTTTGGCCCCACCCTGAACCCGGCCGACCCGACCCGCGTGCCGGGCGGTTCCTCGGGGGGGAGCGCTGCCGCGGTCGCCTCCGGTATGGTCCGGATGGCGCTCGGGACCGATACCGGCGGCTCGATCCGCTGCCCGGCAGCGTTCTGCGGGATCGTCGGGCTCAAGCCGACCTACGGGAGAGTCTCCCGGTATGGCCTGATCGCCTACGCCAACTCTCTCGAGCAGATCGGCCCTATGGCCAGGAGCGTGGAGGACATCTCGCTCCTGATGGAAGTTCTCACCACCCATGACTCCCGGGACTCGACCACGATTTCATGCCCCTACCGCCATACACCGGACCCGAGCGTCCGGGGCCTGAAGATCGGGGTGCCGGAAGAGTTTTTCGGCGAAGGCGTGGATCCCCGGGTTGCCGCCGTGGTCTGGGAGGCTGTCACCAGGCTCGAGCAGCAGGGTGCCGAGATCGTCACCTGCCGGATGCCAAGCATGTCCTTCGCCCTTGCCGCCTACTACGTCACCTGCACCAGTGAGGCGAGCTCAAACCTGGCCCGGTTCGACGGGGTCCGCTACGGACCGCAGGCCGATACCCGGCGCCCCTGGCATGAATCGTTCCAGGACCAGCGGCGGGAAGGATTCGGGGCCGAGGTCCGGCGCCGGATCATGCTCGGGACCTTCGCTTTATCGTCCGGCTACTACGGCAAGTACTATGCCAAGGCCCAGGCCGCCCGCCAGCAGGTCAGGAACGACTTTGTCCGGCTGTTCCGGACCGTGGACGTGATCGCCGGCCCGACCATGCCCACCGTAGCTTTCAGGCTCGGGGAGAAGACCGACCCGCTCTCCATGTACCTCTCCGATATCCTGACCGTGCCCGCAAACCTGGCCGGGGTCCCGGCCATATCCGTCCCCTGCGGGACCTCAGAGGGGCTCCCGGTCGGCCTCCAAGTCATAGGGCAGTGGTTCCGGGACGAAAAAGTGATCGATGTGGCCGCCGCGTACGAGCAGGGGGCTTCTCTATGAGTGACAATTCGGCCACGCAGCCGGCAAGCCCTGGCATGGCCATCGATGATGAAGTCATTATCGGCCTCGAGATCCACTGCCAGCTCGATACCAGGACCAAACTCTTCTGCGGCTGCTCGACCGATTACCGCGATGACCCGCCAAACACCCATGTCTGCCCCATCTGCCTCGGCCTTCCGGGGTCGCTTCCCCGGGTGAACCTGAAGGCAGTGGAGTTCTCACTCCGGGTGGGAAAGGCCCTCAACTGCGGGATCGCTCACGAGGCCGAGTTTGCGCGGAAGAACTACTTCTACCCTGACCTCAACAAGGGGTTCCAGATCACCCAGTACGACAAGCCCATCGCGGTGAAGGGGTACCTCGATATCGAGGGGGAGGACGGCGAAAAAAGGGTGAGGATCACCCGGGTGCACATGGAGGAGGACCCGGGGAGGCTGGTCCACAAAGGAGGTGCCGACCGGCCGAAGTATACCCTGGTCGATTACAATCGTGCGGGAATTCCGCTGATCGAGATCGTCACCGAGCCCGACCTCCGGTCGCCCAAGGAGGCCCGCCGGTTCCTCAACAAGCTCCGGGCAACCCTCGAATACCTCGGCGTTTTTGACAGCGAGAAGGAAGGGTCGCTCCGGGTCGATGCCAACATTTCCATCCAGCCTAAGGGGTGGTTTGAGCGGGAAGGAAAGGGGAAAGCAGACAGGGGACGGGTTGAAGTTAAAAATATCTCCTCCTATAAAGGAGTTGAAAAGGCCCTTACCTTTGAAATTACCCGTCAGAAAAATCTGATCAGGCGGGGACAGAAACTGGAAACTGCCACCCGGCACTTCGTCGAGACCCGGGGAGTCACCACTTCTTCCCGGAGCAAGGAGATGGAGCAGGACTACCGCTACTTCCCGGAGCCTGACCTCCGGCCGCTCAGGGTCTGCGACTGGGCGGCGGAGATCATGCTCCCCGAGCTCCCTGATGCCCGGCGGGCCCGGTTCATGGAACAGTACTGCTGCTCGCCAATCCATGCCCGGACCCTGACCGGTGAGCTGAAACTGGCGGAGTTCTATGAGAAGGTCGCCGACATCGATACCGCGCTTGCCGCCACCTGGCTCGCCGACACCCTGCTGGGAGAGCTCAACTACCGGGACATGAGCATCGTGGTGGTCCCCCCGGAGCAGTTCCGGGAGCTCCTGGAGCTCCTCAAAGAAGGGAGTGTCACCGACAAGACCGGGGTGGAGGTGCTCCGGGTGCTGCTCGACCAGCTGAAAGAGACCGGGAGCTGCGAAGGGCCGCGGGCATGTGTTGACCGGCTGGGGCTGCGGGTTATTACGGCCACACCCACTCTCGCCGGTGAAGACCCGGTGGTGAAGGCGGCGAAGGAGGCCATCGCCGAGCAACCCCAGGCCGTCGCAGATTACCTGGCCGGGCGGAAGGAGGCCCTGAACTTCCTGGTCGGCCAGGTGATGAAGAAGACCCGCGGCTGCGCCAAGCCCGGCGATGTGAACACCGTGCTTGCCAATCTCCTGGAGGAGGGATAGCGTCGCGATGCACCTGATCGTTGCCGAGAAGAACATCTCCGCACACCGCATCGCCGCCATTCTTGCCGGCAGAGGGAAGCTGAAGGAATCCCGTGACGCCGGTGTGCCGGTCTACCGGTTCGATGACTGTGCCGTGATCGGGCTCCGGGGCCACGTGGTGGAGATCGATTTCGAGGAGGGCTACACCGACTGGCGGAGCAGGGAGAAGACCCCGCGGAGCCTGATCGATGCCCGGACCATCAAGGTGCCGACCGAGAAGAGGATCGTCCAGCTCCTCCAGAAGCTCTCCCGGCAGGCTGATGCGGTCACCATCGCCACCGACTTCGATACCGAGGGAGAACTGATCGGCAAGGAAGCCTACGAGCTCGTCCGCCAGGTCAACCCGGATGTGATGGTTGACCGGGTGCGCTTCTCCGCGATCACCCCGGATGAGATCCGGACTGCGTTTGCAAAGACCACCGCCATCGACTTCGACCTCGCCGCCGCCGGTGAGGCCCGGCAGGTGATCGACCTGATGTGGGGGGCATCCCTCACCCGGTTCATCAGCCTTGCCGCACGGCGGGGCGGGGCAAACATCCTCTCGGTTGGCCGGGTGCAGAGTCCCACCCTGGCCATGATCGTCGACCGGGAGAAGGAGATCGAGTCCTTTGTCCCCCAGACGTACTGGGAGCTCTCGCTCACCACCGAGAAAAACGGTGAGCCGATCGAAGCCCGGCACCAGACCGCCCGCTTCTGTGACAAGGATGCGGCGGTCGCTGCCCGGGACCGGACACGGGAGCCGCTGGTGGTCACCGAGGTGAAGGAGGGGACCAGGACCGAGAAAGCCCCGACCCCCTTTGACACCACCGGCTTCATCGTCGCCGCCGCCCGCCTCGGATTCTCGGCGGCCAATGCCATGCGGGTGGCCGAAGACCTGTACATGAACGGGTACATCTCCTACCCCCGTACCGACAACACCGTCTACCCCGCCACCCTCGACCTGAACGGCATCCTCCGGGCGCTGCGGCCGACTGAGTTTGAAGAGGATATTGCCTGGGTGACGGCCAACCGCCGGCCCCACCCCACCCGGGGCAAGAAATCCTCGACCGACCACCCGCCGATCCACCCGGCTTCTGCTGCCTCCCGCCAGTCACTCGGTGAGGAACGGTGGAAGATTTACGAACTGGTGGTGCGGCGGTTCCTGGCCACCCTCTCACCGGACGCCCAGTGGCGGACCATGAAAGTGAATTTCGATGCCGGCGGGGAACCCTACACCGCTACCGGGGGCCAGCTCACCAGCCCCGGATGGCGGAAGGTCTACCCCTACAGCAGCGCGAAGGAGTACATCCTCCCGGTTATGAGGAAGGGCGAGCGGCTCCCGATCACCGATGTGAAACTGGAGGAGAAGCAGACCCAGCCCCCGCCCCGCTACAGCCAGAGCAAACTGATCCAGCAGATGGAGGAGCTTGGTCTCGGGACCAAGAGCACCCGGCACGAGGTGATCCAGAAGCTCGTCTCCCGGAAGTACGTGGAGGGGACCCCGCTCCGGCCGACCCTGGTAGGAAGGGCGGTCACTGAGTCGCTCGAGAACCATGCCGACACCATCACCCGGCCGGCCATGACCCGGACACTCGAGGAGCACATGGAGCAGATCAAGGCCCGGAAGCGGAGCAGGAGCGATGTGGTCGCCGAATCCCGCAGCATGCTCCACTCGGTCTTTGACCAGCTCGAGGCCCACGGCGATGAGATCGGGAGCGAGATCATGGAGCAGACCGCAGAGGAGATGACGCTCGGCCCCTGCCCGGTCTGCGGTCGCGACCTCCGGATCCGGCACCTCCGGAA
>JAAEES010000093.1 GCA_013415575.1 Methanomicrobiales archaeon
TGAGGAGTTCTACACGGCAGCAAGCGAGTGCCTCAAGGGATGCGTCAAAGGGCTCGCCGGGCCCGGGAGGTACATCCGGGGCGTCTTTCCCGAAGAGATGAAGGAGATCCGGGTGGCCGTGGACCGGATCGGCCGTGAGGTGAATGCAATGACCCCGCAGATTGCCGGGGCACGGAAGAAGCGGGATCAGATCGCGGAGTTGCGAAAGACCGAAGCATCGATATCAGGGGCAGTTGCAGACCATGAGAAGGTGGTGGCGGACCTCGCGAGGGTCCGGGACGAGATAACCCGGGAAGAGCAGGCGATCGAAGACCTCTCACAAGCCCTGGCGCAGGCAGGGGACGCCGCCGGGTCCGAGAAGATTGCCGGGCTAAAAACCGCCATATCCGGTCTCCACGAGGAGCTCTCCGCAGCGGACCGTACGCTCAGGAGCGACCTCTCGGTGATCTCACATCTCCTCCGGAAAGGAGAGAAGGTACTCCAGCGGGGGGATGGGGCTTCTGCCGCGCGGGAGATCGAACCGGTGGTCGACGCACTTGCCGGATCCGGTCTCCCGGCCGAGGAGCAGCTGATGCCCGGGCTTGCCCGGGCTCTGCCGCTGATCCGGAGCATGATCGGGAGCGGGGAGATCGTCCTGAAGAACAAGGAAGAACGGGAGCTCTTTTCTGAACGCAGTGATATCATGGCACGGATCACGGCTCTCTACGCACAGCGGAGGGATGCTGAATCGCGGCTGAAAGCGGCAGAGCGTGCCTATGCCGCAATCCCGGTTATTGAACAGGCACAACAAGCGGAGCGTGAGAGAGAAAAGGGAGAGGCACGGCTGGCTTCGCTCCGGGAGAAGATGATCGCCATGGGGGAGCGGAAGAAAATCCTGGAAACGGAGATCCCCGCACTCATGGCCGGGATGGAGCAGGATCTATCCGCCCTCGAAGGAAAGCCGGTCACCCTCATCGGAAACGAGGGTGCATAACCGGTGCTGCCCGGAGCAGTGAGTCTTTATCTCCTGCCCCAGAAACGCTCATACAGGGATCCACCCGCATGCCTGAAGAAAAGTACCGGATTCTCGAAGTCAGGTCCGGCAAAGTCCGCTGCCTTCCTGATAAAGAAGAAACCATCGAGCACTGCAGGTTCTGTGTGTTCTCACGCTCGTTTCTGGTGAGGGGCCGTCAGGTGACCTCACCGGCGCTCGCCTACTGCCTGCGCCACAGGGCGACAGAGGAGGTGAATCTGAAGGAAGTGGAGGCCGTGACCTGTGCTGACCGGAAGGGGGAAGGATACCGGAGCATGATGAATATCATCGGGTAGCCGTCGTATTCAGGGAATCTTCCAGAACTCCCACCATCGTTTGGTCTGGAAGGGTACCGGCCGCATCTCCCTGGCCCACTCGACATCGACGATGTGGTGAATGAGCTGGACCTCTTCGGCAAGGTTCTTCAGGGAATTCTTCATCTCGGCAAGGCCCGCCAGTATCTCCTGGTACTCCTCGAATGACCGTTTATGGTTCAGGGTAACCGGGTGCCCGCCCGTGACGTGGGAAAAACCGCTGTCGATGAGCTCGAGGATTGCCCGGTTCCGGTCCACCCCGTGCTCCTTTGCAAACTTGTCGATGAGATCCATCATCTCCGGATCCGTGGTAAAGGATACTCTTATCGCCATCTGTACCTCCCCGGCACCATGCTTATCGATCTCATGGGACGTCCGCTCCTAAAAAACCCCACTCCCGGTCATTTTTCAAACAGAGCGAGGATGGGATCTACCTGCACGTGCCGCTCGAATTCCATGGCAAGCTGGTCATAGAGATCCTGCCCCCCATCTTCATCCGGCGGTATATACTCCAGGCCTTTCTGTGCATACAACCAGGATAGCAGGGCATTCCGGGCCGAAGCGTTTTCAAAGAGCCCGTGGAGATAGGTCCCGATCACCAGTCCGTCCTTCGATACAGCTCCTTCTCCAGAGAATGCCTCGTCCTCCCCTGTCCGTTCGGTCTCTCCCATGTGGATCTCGTATCCCCGCACCGTACCGACCCCGGGCAGGATGGGACCGGTAGCCGATGCCGTCCGTGTCACCTGTTCGGTGGTCTTCTCATACCGTGAGAACCGGGTGATGACCCTGAGCAGGCCGATCCCCTCGTAGTGTCCCCGGCATGACTCCACACCGTCATCGATCACTTCCAGGCCGAGCATCTGGTATCCGCCGCAGATCCCGATGACCGGGATTCCCCGTTCCCGGGCGGCACGGATTTCTTCTGCACACCCGGATTCCTGCACCATCCTGAGGTCGTCAACGGTGTTCTTGGTCCCGGGAAGGATGATGCAGTCGTACCCGGTGAGCGGAAAGCCGGGACTGACGTACACGACGGTGGCCGAACGTTCAAGGCATTCGAAATCAGTGAAATTCGAAATCCGGGGGAGCCGGATCACTGCGATCCTGACCGGCCTGTCGTGCGCCTTCTTGTCACCGATCGAGAGAGAATCTTCACTGGGGAGCGGCAGGGAGAGGTACGGGAGCACCCCGAGGACCGGAATGCCGCACAATTCCTCGATAATCCGCACTCCATCCTCAAAGAGGGCGGGATCACCGCGGAACTTGTTGATGATGATCCCTCTCACCAGCGGCCTGATATCCGGGGGCAGGAGCTCGAGGGTTCCATAGACCTGGGCAAAGACCCCGCCCCGTTCGATATCGGCAACCAGGATAATGGGGAGCATGAGTTCGCGCTCTATCCGGATATTGGCGATGTCCCGTGCATACAGGTTCAGCTCTGCCGCTCCGCCCGCTCCTTCCGCAACGATATGCCCGCAGGTATCGATGAGGTGGCGGGCCGCCCGGACGGCACAGGAGAGCAGTTCATCGGTCTCCTGGTAGTAGGAAGAGATGGGGAGATCCTTGTACGGCCGCCCCATCACCACCACCTGGGAAACCTGGTCTCCTTTCGGCTTGAGGAGGACGGGATTCATCTCCGCTACCGGATCGAGACGGGCGGCGAAGGCCTGCATGGCCTGGGCGATCCCGATTTCTGCCCCGTCCCGCGTGACGTAGGAGTTCAGACTCATGTTCTGCGCCTTGAACGGGGCAACCGTAATTCCCCGGTTGGATAGCACCCTGCAGACTGCCGCCACCACGGTGCTCTTCCCGACATGCGATGCGGTGCCGAGAACAAAAAGGGACATTCCTGTGAGAAAGGTTAGCGTGGATTTTAAATAAAAGGCATTCCTTGAGGATTCTATGGGTATTACCGAGGCAGGCCGCATTCTCCTCCGGGGACGGTATCTTCTCACCGGAGAAACTCCCCGGGAGATGTTCCGGAGAGTGGCCCGGGCAGTGGGAACCGCTGAGGAGCAGCACTTCTTCCGGATGATGGACGACCTGCTCTTCCTTCCCAACTCGCCGACTCTGATGAACGCGGGAGTTGGGGGAGGCCAGCTCTCGGCCTGCTTTGTTCTGCCGGTGGGCGATTCGATCGAGAGCATCTTCCGTGCCCTCAAACACATGGCTCTTATCCACAAGAGCGGCGGGGGGACCGGTTTTTCCTTCTCCGGCATCAGGCCTGGCGGAGACTGCGTGGGGAAGACCGCCGGTATCGCGAGCGGCCCGATCCCGTTCATTCATGTCTTTGATGAGGCCACCAGCGCCCTCAAGCAGGGAGGGAAACGCCGGGGAGCAAATATGGGGGTGCTGGCAAGTTCCCATCCCGACATCATTGCCTTCATCCGCGCCAAGCAGGGGGGTGACCTTCCGAATTTCAATCTCTCTGTCGGCCTTGATCAGGCCTTCTTCACCTCCCTCTCCCTGGATCGCGACTACGATCTGGTCAATCCCCGGAACGGCGAGGTCTGGACCACCGTTGCCGCCAGAACCATCTGGGAAGAGCTCTCCTGTGCCGCATGGCAGTGCGGGGACCCGGGAGTCCTTTTCCTTGACCGGATCAACGAGAAGAACACCGTCCCGGGCCTGGGACCCATTGAGGCGACCAATCCCTGCGGAGAGCAACCCCTCCTGCCCTACGAGTCCTGCAACCTCGGGAGTATCAACCTCTCGGCATGCGTATCCGGAACCGGGATCGATTACGAGCTGCTCGGCACGGTGGTCAGGCAGGCTGTCCGCTTCCTCGACAGGGTAATCGATATCAATGTCTACCCGGTGCCCGAAATCCGGGAGGCGACCCTCCGCACCCGGAAAATCGGGCTCGGGATGATGGGCCTTGCCGATGCCCTCATCATGATGGGGATCCCCTACCAGTCGGATGAGGGGCTGGCCATCACCGGTGCGGTGATGCGGTTCATCCAGGAGGAGGCCCATGCCGCTTCAGAAGAGCTTGCCGGCGAGAAGGGATCGTTTCCGGCCATCGATCTGAGCACCTACGCCCGACCCATGCGGAATGCTACGGTCACCACCATCGCACCCACCGGGTCGCTCCACATCATCGCCGGGACAAGCAGCGGGATCGAGCCCCTGTTCTCCCTCGCCTCCACCCGCAGTATCAACGGGCAGGTCATCCACTCGGTTCACCCTGCGGTGGAGCGGTTCATCGCTCCGCTCCCCGGTGGCCTGTCAATGGTGGCAGAGGTCAGGAAGACGGGGAGCGTGCAGCAGCTTCCGATCAGCGATGATCTCCGGGAACTCCTCCGCACCGCTGCAGAGATCGAGCCCGCCTTCCATGTCCGGGTACAGGCAGAGGTCCAGAAGCATGTCGACAACGCCGTCTCAAAGACCGTCAACCTCCCCGAAGATGCAACACCGTCGGATATCTCCCGTACCTTCCTGCTCGCCCGCGATCTCGGCTGCAAGGGAATCACGGTGTACCGGTACAACAGCCGGACCGACCAGGTGTTGTCCCGGGGGTGCGACACCTGCCGGGTGGACAGTTACAGCGGGTGACCAGCACCCTGAGCGGTCATTGGGCGCTATCCGGGTTCCGGACCGGCAAAAACCGTGACAGGATGGCCGGAGGATGCCAACAAATATATAAGCAGAACTTGAACGTACTTGTAATGAATGGTGGGATTTGTCCGACGTGTGGACTACCTAAGGAACTCTGTATCTGTGAGGAAGTAGCAAAGGAGCAGCAACGTATCAATGTCAAGGT
>JAAEES010000094.1 GCA_013415575.1 Methanomicrobiales archaeon
ATCAGCGAACTTACGGCCATCGCCGTGGAGCTGATGAAGAACGCAGCCGCAACGATCAGGGCATCAACCAGCGGAAAACCGAGCGCATATGCGGCAAGAAAACCGATGACCACGTTGATATTCAGGTCGATGAGCCCGCTGGAGAGGATGGCGGACTGGTTCTTCCAGATGCGGTCCGGCTTTATTTCAAGCCCAAGGAAGAACAAGAGGAAGAGCAGCCCGAGGTGAGTAAGGAATGCCGATATTTCATCCCCTCCGACCAGGTTCAGGCCGCTCGTCCCGAGGACCAGGCCGGCAATGATGTAGAAGGGAATGGTGGGGAGAGCGTACCGCTTGGTGATCAGTGCCAGGAGCAGGCAAACGAGAAGCGCGAGGACGATTCCCTGCATCACGTCACCATGATGTCACGTTCGAAACGCCGGAGCTGATCTGATTCGCCGATTGCCACCAGCGTGTCTCCTTCGTGGAGTTCGAAATCTGCAGCAGGATTGATAATATTTTTGTCCCCCCGGGATACGGCGATAATGGTCACCCCGGTCTTGGCCCGGATCCGGAGATCTTCCAGGCTCTTCCCGGCGATCGTTTTGCCGACGAGGTAGGTATGAATGGTGATCCTGAGGTCCGAGAGAGCGGAAAATGCGAATTCGACACTCTCACGGTCAGCCTCCATGATCGCCCCTGTGAGAATGGAACCGAGCCGCCGGGCTTCAGGAGGTGACAGCTCGGCGACGCTCGGTGTCTGACACCCGTGCTGGAGCGTGTACATCTGGATGTTACCTGATTTGAGGAAAAATACGGCAATAGTGTCCTGTTTTTCCGTCTCAAGTTCATACTTGGTTCCGATTCCCGGGAGGTTGATCGACCGGAGGGGCATACTGAGCGTTTGCGACGGATGCTGAAATAGATTATTGTCTGATTCGGCCAGATTGCCGAGGAACCGGGAGAGAGGGGCGGCAATCCGCGGGTCCTGTCCGAACCTTTATTCTTTCCGCCGATAACAGATCGGGCATGGCTGCAAAGCGATCATTCTGGCTCGGGATCATCGTCGGCTTTATCGTCATGGTGCTCCTCGGCTCACTCCCGGTCCTCGGCCCGGTCATCGGGGGTTTCATCGCCGGTATCATTGCCAAGGGGGGCGTCTGGGGAGGGGCGACCGCCGGGTTCATTGCCGGACTTTTCGGCGCAATCGTGATATCAGTCATTCTTATCATCGGGGGGAGTCTTCTCTTCGGCATTCCGGGGTTTCTCACAGCGCTTGGGGTATCATTCATCATCGTAATCGCCACCCTCTACTATGGTCTTCTCGGATTCGTGGGAGGTGCAATCGCAGGGGCGATCGTGAAATGATCGGAGCAGTGGATAGGGCATCATGAAAAGAGAGAAACCCCGAAGGAAAGGGGGAGTCTGTGAGGTTTCTCTTTACGGTTGTCAGACTGCAGAGGGGGGTGCGGTGGCCCTTCCACGTGCATCAGGGTCCACCCGCAGGCCTCTCCACTCCACGCATCTGGAGAGACCGAATAAAAATACCCGCCGTGCACCGTGAAAGTATGATCGAACGCCGGAAAGAGACCAGAGTGTTGTGCTGTCAAATACTATGCAGATAACCATCGTCGCCGTTGGAAAAGTGAGGGAGCCGTTTGTAAAGGACGGCCTGAACACGTACCGTTCCCGGCTTGCACCGTGCCATTCCCTGACCTTCATCGATCTTCCGGATGAGCGGGTTCCGGCCAAAATCTCCCCGAAACAAAAAACAACGATCATGGAGGCAGAATGGAACCGATTCCTGGAATCCGGCCTCCGGGCTGCGGTCACCATCGCCCTTGACCCGGGAGGTGTACTCCTCTCGAGCGAGGAACTTGCCTCCAAAATGAACCAGTATGAGCTTGAGGGGAGAGGATCTGTTGCTTTCCTCATCGGAGGTCCCCTCGGTCTCCCCGCTGTAGTCCGGCAACAGGCCGACCTGGTACTCTCCCTCTCCAGGATGACCTTTCCCCATCAGCTGGTCCGCCTCATCCTGATCGAGCAGCTCTATCGGGCAACCTGCATCAACCGGAACATTCCCTATCATAAGTAGATCAGGGAATGATCTCGCACCCATTATACCGGGTGTGTGAAAAATCTTCCATGCGGATCTGCCCTGATCCGAGGAGTCTGCAGATTTCGGGAAGAACTGAAGTCAGCCCGTCACGGAGATCCCGTACCGACTCGCAGATGGCCGCTTTCTCTTCCGGGGGCCATGGCCGGGTGATATCCGCATACAGGCACCGCCCCCCGCAGAAGCCACTGATATCACACCGCCGGCACGAACCGGTTACTTCCACCACCGGGAGATTTCGGGGATCCGCGGTCCTGATGTGACCGACATAGGAATCTCTCATCCCAATCATAACCGGGCAGGGTGCGATGTGCCCGTCAGTCATGATGGTATAGTTCGCATACCCGCAGCCACAGCGGAGACGGGAAGGGCGGTCCTGCAGGAGATCGATGGTCGTCTGGAGAAAAGGATACCACCGGGGAACCCGGCCCTCCGTTTCCATGATCCCGACCCAGTCGGCAATCAGGCCCCTGATACCAGGTATGTAGTGTTCGGTGAGCCACCGGGAAAACCTCTTCCGCATGGACGAGTCTCCCGAAAAATCGGCATCGATCTGCCAGTGGATTGAGTCATACGAATGCTGATCATTGGATGCAAGGTACCGTACCGCATCCCTGATATCAGTCCCTTCCGTAACCGTCATCCGGGCGATCAGCTCCCCGCGGTACCCCCCGGCAATAATCTCCCTGGTGTTCCTGATCACCCTGTCAAAGGTACCCTTTCCCCGGTTTGAATCCGTGAGCTCACGGGGACCGTCCAGTGAGACAAGAATGGATTCCATCCTGTTCACATACTCAGATCCGAGCTGATTAAGCAGGATGCCATTTGTCTGGATCATGAAGCGCTGAACCGGGGCCGTATCCATTATCTTCCGGATAAGATCCATTCTCAGCAGTGGTTCGCCGCCGTAGAATGTAACACAGGGGTCGGGGTCGCGCCCGAGAAACCGGTAGAGCTCCCCGAGTTCGCACGAGAAGTCAGGAGGAAGCGACTCATCGATTGCCACATCGGTTTCACCTCCGGCGAGTGCCTCAAACGCCTTTCCCCGGCAGTAGGTGCAGCAGAGATTGCACTCGTCGGTCAGAATGAGGTGGTAGAACATGAGAAAACCGAATTCTGCTTCAGCCGGGGGTCATGATTTCCGCTGCAGCGTCCTGATAACCGTCAGTACGGCAGCAACAACCAGGGCACTGATGATCGAGATTCCTGATACCGGCACTATTGTTGGGAGGGGCAGGCTGCTGTTCTCATCGGTCACGGGTGTCGCCAGGACGGGGTTACCCCGTGCACGGAGGATGGTATCCATGGCCTTCGTCCTCCCCTGCTCTGCCCGTTCATACTTGGGATTGATCTCAAGCGCCTTTTCATACGCGGCCACCGCCTCCTCATACCTGCCGAGCCGGGAGAGGGCATCGCCCTTGTTGGTCCAGAGTTCTGCATCGAACCCGGCATAGTTCGGATGTTTCCTCATCTCTACGTCAGCCAGCTGGATGACTTCCTGGTAGATCTCCATGGCACCGGTTGAATCTCCCGTTTCCTGGAGGCTTATGCCCTTCTGAAGGAGCGCATAAATATCCCGCTGGTTGATCCCGAGTGCCCGGTCATAGGCCCGGATCGCTTCCTGAGGCTTCCCGAGCATTTCCAGGGAGTCCCCCAGGTTTGTCCATGCTTCGGAGTAGTACGGGTCGATTGCGATCGCATGCTCGAATGCCAGCACTGCATCTTCGTATCGTCCGGTACGCATATGGGCCGTTCCCAGTTTATTCCAGGCGATACTGTTGTAGGGATCCACGGCAACCGCCGCATCATATGCATCCAGAGCCTCATGATACATCTTCTGAACCATAAGATCATCGCCCTTCCGGAGATGAGCTGCCGCTATCTCAGAAGGGGTATCGGCCGATCCGGGAGGAAGCAATATGACCGCCGACAGGATCAGGACAGCTACCACGAAGCGCCCTAATGAAGATGAGGCGGGATTCTCTCTACGCATATGGTTATCTATGATTTCGGTGTGAGGGGTTATTATCCTAACGAAGGGGAAACCTGGCTTATAATCGCGGGAAAATTAAATTTCAGGAAAAATAGCCGTATTTTTTCTCTCAATTCCTCTCCATCAGGAGCCGCGGTTCCGGATTCGTATTCCGGAGGATTCGGTTATCATTTTCTCTACCCGGGGTGACCCGGGAACTCCCGGAGAGAATCTTCCCAGACCCGGGTATTCCTTCCCCGTCATAAATCGTCTCTGCCGGTACACTCCACACTGCGACGGGGTAATTCCACCAGAGGTACCCGGGCGGCTCTTCGTGCTTCAGGGACAGATGCAGCTGCCAACTCCCGCGAGGATCTCCGGCATGGCTCCGGAGAGTCCGCTGATGATGAACTGGATGGCAATGGCAAGCACAAAGATGGCAAGGAACTTGGCGATGATCCTGAGTTCATTTTCTCCTATAAACCGGAAGAGATAGTTCGAATAGGCCATGGCAATGTAGGACGCCGCGATAGTGATGAGAATGGCGGCGATGACGATGACGTTCTGCACGAGCCCTTCTGCCTCCGCAGCAATCAGGATCACTGTTGTGATGGTGCCGGCCCCGCAGGTAAGAGGGAATGCGAGTGGGACGATGGAAATATTTTCCAGCTCCTCCGGCGAGTACAATTCACGTTTGGCCGAGAGCATTCCCGTGGCAAAGGAGATGAGGAGAATCCCTCCGGCAATTTTGAATGCGGGAAGGGTGAGGCCGAGAATGGTAAAGATGAACTGCCCGGTCAGGGCGAAGAAAATGAGGACAACGAGCGAGATCTGCATGGATGTCCGCATGACCTGTCTCTGTTGTTCGGGTGTTGCCTTTTCGGTCAGGACTGAATAGACGGCAGCCGTGCTGATGGGATTCACGATGGCGATGATGGACGCCGTTGCCACCAGCATGAACTCAAGGTCCGGCATCAGGGATCACGTATCCGGTTAACAGGAAGGGGTTCTCTGATCTGAGGTTTCTGCAGAGTTCTTCGAAAAAAAGATGATTCCTGAAGGGATTTTTAGCCCATGAAAGGCATCATCTCAACGAATCCTGCAGCCAGCGCCGCGATAACCACGGCTCCGAGAAGGACGAGGATCAGGAGCAGGACGAGCGGAACGAGAATCACGAGCAGGGCACTCCCGAGAGTCATCTCCTGGGTCTCCTTGACCCCAAGGATAAAGAGAATCAGGGACCAGAGTGCCCCGATTACCGATACGTAGGGGATCCATCCGAGGAGGAGCCAGGGGGTCGAGGCATACATGATCGTCTTCACGGTGGTGACATACCCCTTCTCGCCGCCAAGCAGCAGCACAAAGACGTGGTAGATGAACCCTGAGAGAAATACTCCGAAGAGCATCAGGAGGAAGAGCAGGTAGACGAAGAAGAGGCTCACAGCGACAACGAACCCGCTGAAGTTCTGCAGGACTCCTGCCAGAACTTCACCCATCGCGCCGCTTGCGGCAAGCTGGTCGACCAGGGCGGTAAAGGCCGCCATGCCGACTGCTGCCGATACGATCGCATAGAGGATGCTGAAGATGACGAGGAGAATGAAGTAGTACCTGAACGCTTCACCCAGCGTATCGGCACGGCTGTCCTGGAAGGCCTTGGTGGGGGCCATCAGGAAGCCTTTCACTTTGTCAACGAACGCGGTTGGCATACTGAGGCTGTCCCCTCTTCAGGATATAATGCTTTCCTTCATTTCTTATCAAAAATCTGATAATTCAGCATATTTCCTGATTTAAAGGAAGGAGATCATCTTTGCGTAAAAGATATACAGGTGCAGCATTGCATTGTATTTTCCAACTGATCAGAATTGTTACCATACCCTAGAGAAAGGCTGATCGCCAAGTAAATTACGAAATATCTCCTCAAAAACAGCCATGGGCTCGAGGAGATTCGAACTCCTGACCTCCGCCGTGTGAAGGCGACGTCATAACCAGCTAGACCACGAGCCCTGAGTGCATCGACCGGGAATTGAACCCGGGCTATAGGCTTGGAAGGCCTAAGTC
>JAAEES010000095.1 GCA_013415575.1 Methanomicrobiales archaeon
GAAGCGACGGGACGGCCCTGCCCGGATCTCGATCCTCACCACCCCCGAAGGACCGGTCCGCCTCCCGGCGGTCAGGGATACCCTCCGGCTCTTTCCTGACCTCGCATCCCGGGAATTCTCAAATGTTCCGCTGGCCGCCCCTGAACCCTTCGCCAGGCAATACCACTGCCGTGGATCAGGCCAGCCGGTTGCCGTACACCCGGCACTGGTGCCCGATGTCTCATCGGGAGACTGCGTTCTCATTCCCGGGTGGCACACGGCGCTGGCAAACCCGAGGAACTACGTGGACTGGCTGGTGCACCTGAAGGAGGCCATCCCCCCCGATACCACGTGGTACGCACCGGGCGCCGCCCTCCCCTCAAACGTCCACATCCTCTGCTACTCCGGCTTTGACCTCTTCGATTACACCGCCGTCGACCTGAAGACCGCCCAGGGCCTCTTCTGCCTGGCGGAGGGGGAATTTCCCCGGGAGGCCGTGGAGGAGGGAATCTGCTCATGCCAGGGATGCCGGGAATCCGACCTCTCCCTGCACAACCGGCTGGCCCTCGAACAGGAGCTGGCCCTGGTCCGGCAGTTCATCGCTCTCCAGCAGCTCCGCGAATTTGTCGAAGGACGGGTCCGGATGACGGCCACGCATGTGGCCATCCTCCGTCACCTCGATCGCCGGAACCGGTTCATGGACGAGCGTTCACCGGTTGCCCGCAGCGTGCGGCTCGGGGCCATGAGCGGGGACGCGCTCTCCCGGCCGGAAGTCCGGAGGTTCGCCGACCGGGTGCTCGACCGGTATATCCCGCCGGAAGGAGACGTGGCCGTTCTCCTCCCCTGCTCAGCGCGGAAGCCGTATGTCATCTCCCAGAGCCACCGCAGGTTTTGCGAGGCTATTGCCGGACGGGCGGTGGAGCTGATCGTCACCTCGCCGCTCGGCCTGGTCCCCCGCGAGATCGAACGCATCTATCCTGCTGCACACTATGACATCCCGGTTACCGGATACTGGGACCGGGAGGAGCTCGCTTTTTGCGCCGGTATCATGGCAGGATTTCTCTCCCGCCATCCCTACCGGCGGGTGATTGCCCACCTGGAGGGCGGAGCACTCGAAGCCGCCCGGATGGCTGCAGACCTCTGCGGGATAGAACTGGAATTCACCGCAGGAGACCGCCCGGCATCGGGTGAGTCACTGGCCTGCCTCAACGATACCCTGTCCGGTGAGCGTGCCGTCCGCCATGACGTGGTACGGGGGACGCTTTCCTGGCAGTTCGGCATCGACGTGGATACCCGTGGAATGACCGTCCGGTGGAAACCCCCCCACCTCTCGGTCAGGAGGGGAAAAGACCCGCTCTTTTCCATCGATCCTGGCACCGGTCTCCTGCGCCCGACATTCGAGGGATGGAAGTATATTCCGGGGATATACCGGGTAGAAATTGACAATTTTGCAGTCCAGGGAGACATCCTGGCACCCGGGGTCATCGCTGCTGATACCCTGATCAGGGAGGGGGATGAAGTGCTGGTGGAAGGTCCGCAGGCGGTGGCCACCGGGAGAGCGGCGATGCCCGCATTCGAGATGGAGGCCTCCTCGCGGGGTGTCGCCGTCAGGGTGCGTAAAGTATTGAAACAGTGACACCCCATTACTATAGCACAGATGTTGCGAGGGAGTAATCAACTATGACCAGGGTGAACAGGCCATGCCGTTTGTGATTGCCGTTCCAAAGGAGCTGGCCGAGGGAGAAAAGCGCGTGGCGACCGTACCGGAGGTTGTCCAGAAGCTCACGAAGTCGGGCCACGAGGTCCGGATCGAGCATGACGCGGGGACGAGCGCATACTATCCTGATGATCTCTACACGGCCGCCGGTGCCACGATCGCATCCAGCCGGACCGAGCTGTTCAACGGCGCCCGGATCGTTCTTCGCGTCCAGCCCCCGACTGTTGCCGAGGTTGATCAGCTCGCCGAGGGCACGATCGTCATCGGGTTCATGAATGCGGCGCGCAATCCCGGGACCGTCGCACGGATGCGTGACCGGAAGGTTACCGCGTTTGCCCTCGAGCTTGTTCCACGGATCACCCGTGCCCAGAGCATGGATGCCCTCAGTTCCCAGGCGACGGCTGGCGGGTACATGGCGGCCATACTGGGCGCCGCGAACAGCCCGAAGTTCCTCCCGATGCTGACAACTGCCGCGGGCACCATACGACCGGCAACGGTGCTCATCCTGGGTGCCGGCGTCGCCGGGCTCATGGCGATCGCCACGGTAAAGCGGCTCGGCGCCATTGTCGAGGCCTACGACGTCCGTCGCGCCGCAGGCGAGCAGGTCCGCAGTCTTGGCGCACGATTCCTTGAGCTTGAAATCAATGCCGAAGGGCAGGGCGGCTATGCCCGCGAGCTCACTCCTGAAGAAAAGGAAAAAGAGCAGGAGATGGTCTCTGCCGCCGTCGCCCGGGCCGACATTGTCATTACGACCGCCAGCATCCCCGGTCGCAAGGCTCCCCTCCTCATCACCAGGGAGACCGTCGCGACGATGCGACCGGGTGCCGTCATCGTCGATCTGGCTGCCGAATCAGGTGGCAACTGCGAGTTGACCCAGCCTGGCAGGACCGCAGTGGAGCATGGCGTCACGATCCTGGGCCCGCTGAACCTCCCGGCCGAGGTGCCGTTCCACGCCAGCCAGATGTTTGCGAAAAACCTCCAGTCGTTCCTGGCGCTCCTCTTCGACAAGGACGGGGCGCTTGTCACCGACTTTTCCGATGAAATCCTGGCCGCGAGCCTCCTGGTCCACGCGGGTGAGGTGCGTCACGGGCCGACCCGCGACCTTCTGAGTGGAGGGATGTCGTGATGGACATAACCCTGTTCTGGACCGCGGTCCTTATCGTGATACTGGCCGCGTTTACCGGCTACGTCGTCATCAGCCGGGTCCCCGTCATCCTCCACACACCGCTGATGAGCGGTTCGAACTTCATTCATGGGATCGTGCTTGTCGGTGCGATGGTCGCGCTGGGCCTCGCAACAACCACCGGAGAAAAGATCATCGGCTTTGTCGCCGTCATCCTGGGTGCGGCGAACGTCACCGGCGGCTACGTCATCACGGAACGGATCCTCCAGATGTTCGACCGCAGCAAAAAGAAGCCTGAAAAGGAGGGCTGAACATGGTCGACCTCTCCTTCGCGATCGACCCGGTCTACATTGCGACGATTTTCATTTTCATCATCGGTCTGCAGCGGATGAGCCACCCCCTCACCGCCCGGAGCGGGATCGTCTGGGCCGGCGCCGCGATGCTCATTGCGACGCTGGTTACGTTCCTGACCCCGGACCTCACCAACTTCGCCCTGATAGCGATCGCGATCGTCATCGGAGGGGGCCTCGGCTATATCGCGGCAAAGCGCGTCGCGATGACCGACATGCCCCAGATGGTGGCGATCTACAACGGGATGGGTGGCGGTGCGGCGGCCGGAATCGCGGCAGTCCATCTCCTCGGCACCACTACCGCTGCCACCAGCACCCTCGCTGTCGTTGGAGGTCTCATCGGAGCCGTTTCGTTCTCGGGAAGCCTCATCGCGTTCCTGAAGCTCCAGGGCTGGATGCGGCCGCGGCCGATCACCTTCCCGGGTCAGCAGGTCATCAACATGGCAGTCCTGGCCCTTGCCGTCGTATCCGGTATACTCATCCTCTGGCAGCCGTCCTTTATCCCGCTCTCTGTCGCCACCTATCTCCCGCTGTTCTTCGTCCTCTCGCTCGGGTTCGGGTTCCTGATGACCCTCCCTATTGGCGGAGCCGACATGCCCGTTGTGATCTCAATGTACAACGCCTTCACCGGACTTGCGGTCGCGCTTGACGGATTCTCGTTTGCAACCCCCAACTACGCGATGGTCGTCGCGGGCGTCATCGTTGGCGCAGCGGGGTCACTGCTCACGCTCCTGATGGCGCGGGCGATGAACCGCTCGATCCCGAATATCCTCTTCGGCGCGTTCGGCGCAACCGAGGAGACCGGGACAGAAATCCAGGGCAGCCTGAAGCCGATCGAGGCTGACGACGTGGCGGTCCTGCTGGCCTATGCAAACACGGCGATCATCGTTCCCGGCTACGGCATGGCGGTCGCCCAGGCCCAGCAGAGGGTCAAGGAATTGGCCGACCTGCTCGAGAGCAAGAACGTCGAGGTGAAGTTTGCTATCCACCCGGTCGCAGGAAGGATGCCCGGGCACATGAATGTCCTGCTTGCCGAGGCAGGAATCTCCTACGACCACCTCTTCGACCGGGACGAAATCAACCCGGAGTTCCCGGACACCGACGTGGTCCTCGTCATCGGTGCCAACGACGTCGTCAACCCGGCAGCGCACCGGCAGGGGAGCCCCCTCTACGGCATGCCAATCCTCGACGTTGAACTGGCGAAGAACGTCATCGTCCTCAAGCGCGGTGAGGGGAAAGGCTTTGCCGGAATCGAGAACGACCTGTTCTACCGGGACAACACCCGTATGCTCTATGGCGATGCGAAGGAGTCTGTCGGAAAAATTGTGCAGGCCCTCAAGAAACTCTAGGGCCTGTGAGGAATCCGTGGGCCGGGATTACGGCCATTCTGGCCCACAACGATACCACGCTTCGCCAGCTTTCTGGCGACCAGAGACCCGGCCAGGCCGTCATGGGTTCGGGCAAACGGGATGCGGAGAAATGGAAGGATACCTTCGGTTCCTGTCGGAAGATACCGGATACACCAGCCGGGGACTCCCATACCCTGATGAGAAGAGGGATACCACCCTGTCCGGCACACCCGGCATTCACCCCCAGATCGGGTCGTCCCCAAACCGGCTTGTCCAGAATTCATTAGCATCCCGGTCGGTGTCTCTGGAGAGATCTTCCATTCTGAAGGATAGTTCACGGCTCATGCAGTAATCGACCAGGAGATCGTAGGACTCTTTCAGCCGGATGAACATTTCATGAGCATGCATGGGCTCATGGTCCGAAACATCCGGGTGATGCTGCCTGACCAGTTCATGGAACCGGTGGTGGATCTCATTCAGGCTTGCCCGGTCGGTAATTCCCAGGGTGATTGCAGCGTCCCTGATAGCCCGTGCGGATGCAGGTGCCATTAT
>JAAEES010000007.1 GCA_013415575.1 Methanomicrobiales archaeon
CTATATATGAACAAACCACGCAATTTTTGATGTAATGCCGTTCACGATCCCTGATAAAATGCGGGGATTCCTCTTCAACCCTTCAGAATCGTTCTGGAAGGTTGCTGATGAGGATATCAGGGACACCCTCCTGTATTTTTTTATCATCGCCATCATCTATGCGGTTTTTGCGACGGTGATGACTGCAATGGAGGTCTTCAATCACCCGTTCCTTGCCCTGTTCGGATTCGGGTTCGGATTCGATCTCATCATCCTCAAGTTCCTGGTTGTGCTGGTCTTCTCCTGGCTCCTGGCCCTCGTATACTCGCTCCTCCTCCACGTCTGGGTCTGGCTGATTGGCGGCAGGAAAGGGATCTACCAGACCGTGCGGTCGGTGCTCTACAGCCTGACAGCCCTGATGCTGATCGGGTGGATTCCGGATATCGGGCCGCCGGTCGGGCTCCTCTGGTCCGTAGTGGTGGGCATCCTCGGGATCCAGGAACTCCACATGCTGTCCCGCTCACGGGCTGCCGTCGCCGTCATCCTGGCAATCCTCACCGCCCTGATCGTGCTTCCGGTTCTCTTCCGGGAGCTGCTCATGGAGGTGGTCATGACCGGGCCTCCGCTGATAGGTCCGTACTGAAGAACCACCTGGTGCAGTGCTGGCAGGAGTGGCGGAGCCGCCGGTGGAGAACGTACCTACCGGTCGCCGTCTCTGAGCATGGCTACCTTTGAGCCCCGCGGAACCCCGATTTCATCTGCGATCGGTTCGCATTTCACGGCCATCAGGAAGGCGACGGGAGGGAGACCGGAATATTCGGAGAGAGACTCGTAGTTGGCCATGCCCTTGGCAATGATCAGGGTGCAGTCATCCATCGCTGCCGAAAGCTCCTCCGGCATACAATCGAGCCGCACGCCCAGTTCACACCCGCACCCGGTGGTGGTGATGGTCCGGACAAACCGGTCGAGGCGGAGTGCCCGGGCCTCCTCGAGGGTGGCATCATTCAGGATCGGCGCATCCCGCACCGCGAGCGTGATGGAAGAACCCTGGTTATACAGCTCTTCGAGGAGCAGGCGATCAAAGACGATCTCCCCGCAGTTATCGGTGAAGTAGACCACCCGGGAGAGCAGTTCGCTGATCCGCCCGGTATCATCGATAGCCAGGCCGGCATCGAACTCCTGCCTGAAGTAGGAAAGGAAATCGCCGGTGACGGTATGACCTTTCACCCCGTAATCGTAGGTATTGCCGATGATCGAGGCGAGCACGAAGTCCGCAAATCCGGAGAGATCTCCGCGGACCATCCGGCAGACCGCCATGGCTTCCTGCGTGCTCTCCTCTTTCAGTGCGGCGAAGGGATCGGATGACCCCAGCATCTCGTACGCCTGCCGGTGCATGGCGCTCGCGATCTGGGGGTGGAGGAGGGGTGCGTCCCGGAGCTCTTCGAGCAGGGCGGCACAGGTTTCTCTGACCTCTCGCGTCTTCTCCTCACCGGCACCGCAGAGGCGGCACTCGAGACTGACCCGTGAGAGGAGACAGTCAAAACAGCGGTCATCAAACTTCATCTGCAGTACCACCCTCGCTTGGTAAAAATTCCGGCATGAAAAGGTTCTGAAATGGGGCCACCGCGATTTGAACGCAGGTCAGAAGACCCCCAGTCTCCTAGGATGGCCAGGCTACCCTATGGCCCCGCTCTTATGGTATACGTGAGGATCGCATATCTAATTTCTCTTTATGGTCCCCCGTTCCCGGATATCGGGAGAACCTGCGGTGGTGGAAGGACTGCTGACAGAATAAAAAAGAGGAGGTTATACTTTCTCGATGATGACCCGGACCCGGTCGCCGGCCTTGAGCCCATGGCCCTTGGGAATGTCGATGTTGAACCACAAGCATTTCGGGTCGTCCTGGGTGGAGTCCTGGGACATCAGGCAGTCTTTGTGCTCATTGATAACGGCCACGAACTCGATGGCCGATTCAAATTCCGCAATTTTTGTCATGAAAAGGGGTAATTTCCTGGATTTACACCGGCCGGGATGTCACCATCCAGGTCGTGCTGTTTGAATAGCTCCACTTGATGATCGCCAGTTCCTGGCAAATCTCGGAGAGGATGGCCATGTTGGTCCCCACCTCCTTTGCTGAAAGGCCAAGTTCCTTCGCAATGTACTTGGACTTGAAATAGTGCTTTCCTTTCGACAGACCGCCCAGCAGGTAGTGGACAATCCTGTGCTGGGTTTCGTTGTACCGGTCTCGGATCTTTCCCGATGGCATATTGTATCGCCTCAGCAGTGTGAGATGTAATTGTCATTCTGATCTATAAATATCTATCTGTCCTGCATAGCAGTAAGAAAGCATTTAAATAAGTTCTTTTCCGGAAAAAAACCATTTAACTGCGAATTTCTTCGCACTTACCAAAAGGTTCCATACTTCAACCCGGGGGTTGAAGGGGATGGTCTGGTTTCAGACCCCGGCCTGGACCCGGGAGATCTTCTCGATCAGCCCCTGCAGAACCTGCTCACGCATGCCTTCCACAAACTTGATACTCCCGACCACCAGGTGTCCCCCGCCGTTGATACCGCCGCCGGGTATCTCTTCCCTGAGCTCCCGGACCATCTTCGGGATGTTCATCATCACCCCTTTCGAGCGCAGCACGGCAAAGTCAGGGCCAAACCCGATGGTGACCACCGGGGAGCCGGCATGCTGCCTGCAGAGCCGGTCATGCACTTCACCCGAGGTCTTGCCCGGGGGGGGGAAGGTGAACTTGTGAGCATGGATCTCCACATCGAGCAGGAAGAGCTCTGCCCCATTGGCAAGCGTCTGGTGGCGCACGTGAGGCATCGAGGCGTTCATCTGGTCCTCGATGGCGGCATTGGCTCCCTCGACGAGCAGGGCAACCAGGTTCCTGTGCCGTTCCTCATTGCCGGTCAGGTTCAGGATGTCCTTGACGATCTCGCGGCCATCATTGAACCGGAGCCAGAACTGCTCGTAGTCAAGGGCAAGTGCGATATCTTTACAGTCCTGCTCAGAGTAGGAGTCGCGTACCAGGTCATAGTAGAATCCCCGCTCGGGCGCCTCGCTCCGGTCACCTGCTCCGGCAATGGAGGGCAGATGCCTGATGTTCTCTTCCACGGACGGGTTGATGAGTCGGGCGACCTCGGTTCCGAGCATCCCTGCGGTGATTCCAAAATCGCCACCGACATGGTAGGGGTTCACGTGCCCGGCGAGAAACTGGTCAACGATCTCGTCCGGGTGGTGGTGGTCGACCACCACCATGGGGATCCCGTAGATCTGTGCCACCTTGAGGGAGGGAAGATCCTCTTCGGTTGAGCCGTTGTCGGTCAGCAGGACCAGGGGGAGCTTCTGGCCGAACCGGGCATGGTCTTTCAGGGCGAAATCAAGGTCGCGGGTGATGTCTTCTATCTCGTAGAACGGGGCCTTTGAGGGCGCACGCTTGAAGAGGTAGTAATCTGAATCGAAATCCCCACCTGATTCCCTGATGAGCGAGGTCACCGCCTGTTCGATGGCTACCGCGGAGCAGATGCCGTCGGCATCTGCGTGGTGGCGGAGGATGATCGGCTGGGCAGTGAAGACCGCCCGGCGGATGATCTTGGCGACCTTCCGCATCTGCGGCCGGAGGTTCTCGAGCACCTCGCTCGGGATGAGGAGGGGGATGTCCGGCGGTTCGGAACGCTGGTCGAGCGCCCGGTCGATCCGTTCTTTGACCTCCTCTTCGTCCTCGCCGGTGAGGATTACCAGCGATTCCACTTCGATCTGGAGCTGGTTGTTGCGGACCATCACCTCGCCCACGATCCTGACGATATCCCCGGGTTCTGCTTCAGGGTAGGCACGGACACCGGCCTCGATGAATGCCGCCGCGTTCTCGGTCCCGGATTCATCAACGATGGTGAAGATGGTCGGGCCGCTCGTCTGCTTGATCTGGGCGATCTCCCCCTCGATCCTGACGGTCCTTCCAACCTTGGTGCCGAGTTCTGCGAGCCGTACGGCCGTCGATTTCCGTTCCACCAGCTCCACGGTATAGACCGGGTAGGTCACCTCTTCGAGATCGATGTTCCCGTTGTCCCTGATGGCCCGTACCTTCACCAGGATAGTCTCGCGTTCCTTGTGCTTGGTTTTGATATTGCTCTTATGGACCAGCCCCTTCACCCGGTCGTTCAACTGGACAAAGGTGCCGAAATTGGCAAATCCCTGCACGCGGCCGATATAAACTTTGCCCTGTTCAACATCGCCAAGGTCACAGCCCGGCCCCATGCGGTATACCGTTACGTCATCTGGATTATCCATGCGTTCACCGATATTTTTTCCACTACGTTATCGCAGGTATACATACCCATGCGCGTGCGTCTCTTATCATTGTATGGAAAACCCCCCGGGATCAGTCTTCCCGGAAGGGAACCTCTATGATATCGAGATCCGAGGGAACGAGCACGGTTCCTGAAAACACCCGGGATGCGTCCTTCAGGTGCCCGGAAGTCGAGGTGTACCGCGAGCTGATGTGGACCAGGGCGAGCATGCGGGCATTGAGGGCCCGGGCTGCCTCGCCCGCTTCTCCGGCGGTGGCATGGAAGACCTCCCGTGCCCGTTCGAGCTCCTGGTCATCGTAGGTGGCGTCGTGGATGAGGAGGTCCGGGTTCCTGCACAGCTCGAGGATGGTGCGGTGGACCGGCCGGGTGTCCCCGGTGTAGATGATCGATCTCCCCGGCCGTTCCGGACCCATGACATCCCCCGGAGCGATGTGGATGTCGATGCCATCCGGGGCGATGCACACCGTCTCCCCCCGCTGGAGCCTGCCGAAGAGCGGGCCCGGCGGAACCCCGAGCCTGATCGCCTCTTCCCGGTTGAACCGCCCGGGCCGCCCGTCTTCCTCAAGGATGTAGCCCAGGCTCTCCATCCCGTGGTCGGTGGCAAAGGCCTTCACCCTGTACCCGGTGAACCGGATCTCGGATCCGTGCGACATCTGGACTGATGATACCGGGAACCTGAGATTGAAACGGGACAGCGACCGGATCGCTGATACCGCTTCATGGACCCATGCCGGCCCGTACACCGGCAGAGGGTCGGTCCGCCCGATGAAGGAGAGGGTCTGGACAAGCCCGGCGATACCCAGGAAATGGTCGGCATGCCAGTGGGTGATGAAGATGGCGTCCACCGTAAAACCGGTCCTGGCCCGCATCATCTGCTGCTGCGCTCCCTCCCCGCAGTCGAACAGAAGGGTGTCGGACCCGCGCCGGACCATGATGCAGGGCGGATTTCTTATCGGGGTCGGGAGCGCTCCGGCGGTCCCGAGGAAGAAGACATGCAGGGTCTCCCCGCTCATGCCCGCCACCCCTGCACCATGCGAAGGCTCATCCGTCCTTCTTCAAGCGACCTGCCCTCTACCACTGCCACCCCTGAATAATCCCGGGCGATACATGAGCCGACCAGGTCCCAATCGATGGTCCCGACTCCGATGGCGAGGTGCTCATCGCTCATACCATGGTTGTCATGGATATGCAGGTGTGAAGCCCGGGAGAGGAAGGGGAGGAATTCCCGGACCCTTCCGACCGTGTGGGCATGCCCGATATCGATAGTGACCCCGATCCCTTCGATACCCTCCACCATGCCGAACAGTTCCCCGGGATCGCGGCAGAGAAACTCTTTCACGGCGATCATGTTCTCGAGGCAGGCCAGCACCGAATGATCGGATGCCACCTGGCCGATGATCCGGAGTGCCTCTTTCTGCTGGCTCCATGCCCGGTCCGGCATGATCTTTCCAACCGGGGAGAGGTAGCCGGGATGGATGGTCACCCGGTCAGTCCACGCTGCCGCGGCCTCGATACAGGTGCAGATCTGTCGTATCGACTCCCGCCAGATCGGGTCGTTGAGGGTAGCGAGATTGAGATCCCCGTAGGGGGCGTGCACGGTGATCCCGAGCCGGGTGCTCCGGATGACCTCATCGATCCGGGAGACGGTGTCCGGATTGTCCAGGCGGTACGAACCGTCAGCAACGATCTCCCAGCCCGAAAAACCGGCCTCCTCGATCCCAAAGACCCACTCAATGGAGTCCCAGACCCGGGCCGATGAGGAGAAGTAGGGGGTTATGGACATGGATCCTCCCGTATCTCCTCCAGAAGCTGTCTCACCTGGTCTTCGAAGGACTCCATGGTGCGGTCATTGAGTATGAGGAAGTCTGCCCGGGCCAGCGCACGCCCGAGTCCCCAGGAGATCTCGCGCCGGTCGCGCTCTCTCAGCTCCTCGCGGCTGAGCCGGTCGTCTTCCCTTCCCCGGGAGGAAAGTCGCCCCAGCCTGGACTCGAACGGAGCATCAACCCCGATGAGGATGAATCCGGTGAACCGGGACCGGAAGAGATCGACCTCGGCATCGCCCCGGATGCCATCCACCAGGACCAGCGGAGCTGCGATTCGCTCGATTTCCGGGATGCAGAGTTCCGCAACGGCGGCCATACCCCGCTCCCTGCGGAGCTTTCCTGCTGTCTCCCCGAGATTATTATCGCTCACAGGGAGGCCGGCCCGGATCACCGCTTCCCGGATCACATCCCCCATCACCACCACCGGGATGCCCATGGAACGGGCAATCCTTGATACTTCCCCTTTACCGCTGGCTGGCAGGCCAACGACCCCAATCACCTTCATACACCACTTCTCCTCCTTCCCGTGTCCGGATTTTGATCGTCCGCCCCAGTCTCTTCATCGATTCGGCGAGCTCTGCCAGCTCCTCGTAGGTCAGGGGCGCCCGGTCTCCCTCGACTTCATGCCGGCTGAGCCGTGCACTTCCCCCGACCTGATCGGGGCCGGTCCATTCCTTCCAGAACCTTTTCCGGACCCCCTGCTGGAGCACGAGGGTTCCCCTCGGAAGGTGGTCGGCGATTCCCAGGATCTCTTTCTCGTTCCCCCAGAAAATGGTGAGCACGATCTCAAATTCCGGGAGCCTCCCGGCTATGCGGGCGTCCTCACAGAGTGCGATCGACCGGTCGGCCTGAAGCGCGTAGTCTTCCGTGCACGCCCCGCCATATCCTTCCCAGCGCTTGGCAAACCCCTCCCACCGCGATTTGTAATCGAGCGCAATCCGGTCAACCAGCCTTTCATCAAGGAGGAGGGCGAGGGTCTCCGGGAAGTAACCGTTGGTCTGGATTCCCACCAGAAGCCCCCGTTCCTTTACTGCCCGGCAGAGGGCGACGAGGGGGGCGGGCTGCATGGTCGGCTCACCGCCAGAAAAGATAACCCCTGATATGAGGTGCCGGGCGTCATCGATTCGGGCGATGATCTCTTCGATATCCCGTTCGTCCCGACCGGTCTGGATGGTTGCATTGTGGCAGTAGGAGCAGCGGAGCGGGCAGCCGCGGAAGAATACCGTGCAGACCGCCCGCCCCGGCCAGTCCTTGGTACTCAGGTCCACAAAACCTCCGTAGTTGACCTTCACTCCCCTCACCATTCCATAGATCATGGCGTACCGGTTTTATTCAAACTATTGAAAGCGGTGAAAACGGGGCCTGGATCCGTGATAAAATAATATTGCGTAAATGTAAATCAAATTTACTTGTGGAGAAGACAAGCAAAATTTAGTCCGCAATCGATAAAAAGAGCCTTTATCAGGTCTTTTGAGAAACATATAGCTATGAGCCTCATAGACAGCGCCAGGTCAGGCATCATCACCGAAGAGATGCGGATCGTGGCCCGGCAGGAAGGAGTAACCGAGGATTTCGTCCGGCGGGGAATCGCCGGCGGCCATATCACCATCCCCGTCTCTCCCTACCGTGATGTGAAGATCTGCGGGATCGGGGAGGGCCTGCGGACCAAGGTGAACGCATCCATCGGTACTTCCTCTGATATCGTGGATATCCCCATGGAGATCGAGAAGGTGAAGATGGCCGAGAAGGCCGGGGCAGATACCCTGATGGAACTCTCCACCGGAGGGGACTTCACCGAGATCCGGAAGCAGGTCATCGCCACTACCACCCTCTCGGTCGGGAGCGTCCCGCTCTACCAGGCCTTCATCGAGGCTGCCCGGAGAGATGGCGCGGTAGTCAACATGCGCGAGGACGACCTCTTCCGCATCACGGCAGAGCAGGCAAAGCTCGGCACCAACTTCATGGCCATCCATACCGGCATCAACTGGGAGACGGTCAAACGCCTCCAGAACCAGGGACGCCACGGCGGACTGGTCTCACGGGGCGGGGCCTTCATGACCGCGTGGATGCTGCACAATGAGAAGGAGAACCCGCTTTACTCGGAGTTCGACTATCTGCTGGAGATCATGAAGGAGCACGAAGTCACCCTCTCCATGGGCAACGGTATGCGTGCCGGTGCGGTTCATGATGCCACCGACCGGGCCCAGATCCAGGAACTGATCATCAATGCCGAGCTCGCCGACAAGGCCCACGCCGACGGCGTCCAGGTCATCGTGGAAGGGCCCGGTCACATCCCGATCGACGAGATCGAGGCAAACGTCATACTCCAGAAGAGGGTGACCAACCGGAAGCCCTTCTACATGCTCGGCCCGCTGGTGACCGACATCGCACCGGGCTATGATGACCGGGTGGCTGCCATCGGCGCATCACTCTCCTCCTCCTACGGGGCAGACTTCATCTGCTACGTGACCCCCTCCGAGCACCTCGCGCTTCCCACCCCGGAAGAGGTGTACGAGGGAGTGATTAGTTCCCGGATCGCCGCCCACGTGGGGGACATGATCAAGCTCAAGAAGCGTGATGCAGACCTCGAGATGGGTCATGCCCGCCGGGATCTCAACTGGGAGCGGCAGTTCCAGCTGGCAATGAACCCTGCCCGTGCCCGGCAGATCCGGGACGAGCGGACTCCCGCGGATTCCGATGCCTGCACCATGTGTGGCGACTACTGTGCCCTGAAGATCGTGAACCGGCACTTCAACTTCTGATTTTTTTTAAAAGAGAGAGATTTTTTTAAATCGGAGCCCGGGTCGAACCTTCCTCGAAATACTTCATGGTGGCTGGTACGTATCTCTTCACTTCAGCGTAGAAGTACTTCGCCATGGCCGGATCAGAGTCGCGTATCGCCCCGTAGATGGTATTCACCAGCCAGTTCGGCAATTCAGGTTGCTTGTCGATCACGTTCTTGATGACCACGATGGTCTCATCCACGTCAACTTTATTCTTCCAGCGGTATGGCATAGACTACCTCCTGTATGGTGCACTAAGCAAAAGAGAATATTTATACCTATTGGCATCCGCGTGCGTGCAGGGAAGAACCCGGGGGGATCTGCGCTGAACCGCACGTCTGCCCCCTATCGATCGCTGGTGCCGGCAGACATTTTCCCGATCCACACCATTATCTGCTCGTTTTTCCCACATTATACCACGAATGGGCCGGGAAAAGGAGGCTGCACGGGAACGGGCACGGGCGATTCGGTGCCGTCTTTCCCCGGCGGAGATCTCCTCACTGTCAGCGGCAGTTGAGCAGCACCTGCTGGGGGTCATTGACGGCGCAAACCCGCTCATGGTCTATGTCTCAAAACCCGGCGAGGTTGATACCCACGGGTTGATCGACCGGCTCCTCTCCCGCGGCGTTGAGATCGTGGTGCCGATTATCGAACAGGAGACCCGGACGCTCCGCCTCTCCTTTCTCCGTGACCCCGAGGTGCTCAGGCCGAGTACCTTCTCTGTCCCCGAACCGGTCGGGTCCGAGATCCCCGCTGATCCATCGGAGATCGGTCTGGTGGTGGTGCCCATGATAGCTTTTGACCGCCGCGGCTTCCGCCTCGGATACGGGGCCGGGTACTATGATCGCTTCCTCTCAGCCCACCCCCGGATGAAGAAGATCGGGGTGGCGTTCTCCTGCCTTGAGCTGGAACGGGTCCCGGCAGACGAGAATGATGTGCCCATGGATGTCATTGTGACCGAAGAGGGTGTCCTCGAGATCTCTCCCCGGTAACCACACAAGGATTCATATAGTATAACAACACTAACTTTTAGTAAATATTTATCACCAGGACTGAAGTTACCATGGCAGATACAACGTACTATGAGGTAGTGGTAAAGGAGGCGGCCAGGGACGATGCCGGCCGGGGTATCGCCCGCCTGAGCATCGAGATGATGCGGGCGCTGGATGTAGTGTCCGGCGATGTCATCGAGATCCAGGGCAAGAAGCGGGCGACCGCAATCGTCTGGCCCGGGTTTCCCCAGGACACCAACCTGGGCATCCTCAGGATCGACGGGACCATACGCGGGAATGCCGGGACCGGTGTCGATGAGAAGGTAAAAATCCGGAAGGTCGAGGTCGGGATCGCCAAAAAAGTGGTGATCCAGCCGACTCAGCCGATCCGGCTGGTCGGTGGGGAGCAGTATCTCTCACGGGTGCTCCGCGGCCGCCCGGTCATGGAAGGGCAGACGGTCCGGGTTGATGTCATCGGCAACCCGATTACCCTGGTGATCGCCAAGGTGACTCCCAAGGGGATCGCCGTGGTCACCGAAGATACAGAGATCGAGCTCAAAGAGACTCCCTACAAGCCCGGGGAAGGGAAGAAGAAGGAGGTCTCTGATGTCCACTACGAGGATATCGGAGGGCTTTTCCGCGAGCTGGAGATGGTCAGGGAGATGATCGAACTCCCGCTCCGGCATCCCGAGCTCTTCGAGCGGCTCGGAATTGAGCCGCCAAAGGGCGTGCTCCTCTACGGTCCGCCCGGGACCGGAAAGACCCTGATCGCAAAAGCGGTGGCAAACGAGGTCGATGCCCACTTCATCACCATCTCCGGTCCGGAGATCATGAGCAAGTACTACGGGGAGAGCGAGGGAAAGCTCCGGGAACTCTTCGAGGAGGCCCAGGAGAATGCCCCGGCAATCATCTTCATTGACGAACTCGACTCGATCGCCCCGAAACGGGAGGATACAAAAGGGGAAGTTGAGCGGCGGGTCGTTGCCCAGCTCCTCTCCCTGATGGACGGCCTGAAAGGTCGCGGCCAGGTAGTGGTGATCGGGGCAACGAACATCCCGGATGCCCTCGATCCGGCCCTCCGGAGGGGCGGGCGGTTTGACCGCGAGATCGAGATCGGGATCCCGGACAAGAAGGGCAGGCTGGAGATCTTCCAGGTCCATACCCGGGGCGTTCCCCTCGCAGATGATGTCCACGTCGGGGAGTATGCCGACACTACCCACGGGTTTGTCGGGGCCGATATCGCGCTGCTGGTCAAAGAGGCCGCAATGCACGCGCTCCGGAAGATCCTGCCAAAGATCGATCTCGAGGAGGAGATCCCGGCCGAGCTCCTTGACCAGCTGAAAGTAACCGATGCCGACTTCGACGAGGCCCGCAAGCACGTGGAGCCGAGCGCCATGCGTGAAGTGCTGGTCGAAGTGCCGGATGTCACCTGGGAGGATGTCGGAGGTCTTGAGGAGGTCAAGCAGGAGCTGAAAGAAGCAGTTGAATGGCCGCTGAAGTACCCGATGGTATTTGAGAAGCTCCAGACCAGCCCGCCGAAGGGTATCCTCCTCTTCGGCCCGCCGGGAACCGGGAAGACCCTGCTGGCCAAGGCTGTGGCAAACGAGAGCGAGTGCAACTTCATTTCGGTCAAGGGACCCGAGCTCCTCTCAAAGTGGGTCGGGGAGTCGGAGAAGGGGGTGCGTGAAGTCTTCCGTAAGGCACGGCAGGCGGCACCTTCGATCATCTTCTTCGATGAAGTTGATGCCCTGGTGCCCAGGCGGGGCACCTACATGGGCTCATCGCACGTCACCGAGAGCGTGGTCAGCCAGATCCTGACCGAGCTGGACGGCCTCGAGGAGCTGAAGGATGTGACCGTGATTGGGGCCACCAACCGTCCGGACATGCTCGATCCTGCCCTGATGCGTCCGGGCAGGATGGAGCGGCATATCTATGTCCCGCCACCTGATGAGGAAAGCAGGAGGAAGATCTTTGAGGTATACCTCCGGCAGGCCGATGCCCTGCTTACCCCGGATGTGAAGATCGATGACCTGGTCGCGGAGACCGAGCACTATGTCGGTGCGGATATCGAGGCGCTGGTCCGGGAGGCAAAACTTGCCGCCATGCGGGAGTTCCTGGTGGCCATGGGGGGTAAAAGTGAGATCGAGATCGCCGATGCGGTGATCAACGTCCGCCTCACCCGGAAGCATTTCGACGAGGCGAGAAAGAAGGTCAGGGCGTCGCTCGACCGTGACGCCCTCGAAGCGGCCGAACGCCAGGCATGGGAGATGCTCTACAACCAGGAGCAGCGGGAGATCCTCGAAGAGGCGCTCGGAGCCATCAAGCGGGCAACTCTCCGAAGGGAAGAGAAACCGGACACTCATACGCTTGAAACGCTCGTCTTTTCCCGGACGAAAGACTGGAACGAGATCAAACGGCTCACCCACCAGCTCGAGGGAGAGCTGAAGAAGACAGCGACCTGAAACCAGACAGAACGAAACAACCATGAGTGATACATCATCCGACAAGGGAACCAGCATTGATGACATGATCCGGCGGATCATGGAGATGAGCGGAGCCGGACACGGGGCCCCGGTGATTATCGGGGTGCAGATCATCATCCCCCCTGCCGGCCCTGCCGGAAACCCCGGGCAGCTGGTCCGGGGCGACGGAACCGAACCTGAAATCGAGGTGCATACCTTCGGAAACCGGGTCACCCTGGTGACCGAGCTCCCCGGGATATCACCCGGGAATATACAGGTTCTCTTCCGGGAGGACCGGGTATTCATCTGGGCAAAAGACGGCGGACGGCACTACCGGGCCAGCGCAAAGGTGCCCCCGGCACAGAAGGGGACAGTTGAGATCTCCTGCAACCACGGCGTGCTTGAGATCTCCTATGTTCCGGTGACCCCGCCAGAGCCTGAATTCCACTAACCCGATATCTTTTATTGTGCCTGCAGTAATGTACTAGTGAGTGGTTTCTGATGCCCACGACGACGATTTCTTTGATTAAGGCTGACATCGGGAGTTTTCCGGGCCATTCCCGGACCCATCCGAAGATTCTTGAAAAGGCGGCCAAGATGCTCAGAGAGGAGGAGGGAAAGCTCCTGATCGATTCTTTTGTGACTCACTGCGGGGACGACATGGAGCTCATCATGACCCATACCCGGGGTGAGGACGATGAGCAGATCCATGCCCTCGCCTGGAACGTTTTCATGGAGTGCACCAAGATGGCGAAGGAGATGAAGCTCTACGGTGCAGGCCAGGATATCCTCTCTGAAGCCTTCTCAGGGAACGTGAAGGGCATGGGTCCCGGCGTGGCGGAGATGGAATTCGAAGAGCGGGGATCGGATCCGGTCCTGCTCTTCATGGCCGACAAGACCGAGCCCGGTGCGTGGAACTTCTACCTGTACAAGATGTTCGCCGATCCCTTCAACACCCCCGGACTGGTCATCGACCCGACCATGCACGAGGGATTCATCTTTGAAGTCCATGACGTAATGGAAAAACGGAAGATCGAATTCCGGACCCCCGAGGAGATCTACAGCCTGCTCGCCTACATCGGAGCTCCGTCCCGGTACGTGGTCAAGTACGTCCGGAGAAAGGACGGGGTCGTTGCCGCCTCAACCAGCACCCAGCGCCTCAGCCTCATCGCGGGCAAGTACGTGGGCAAGGACGACCCGGTCATGATCGTGCGGGGGCAGAGCGGCCTTCCCGCGGTCGGCGAGATCCTGGATCCCTTCGCCATCCCCTTCATCGTCGCCGGGTGGATGCGGGGTTCCCACCACGGGCCCTTCATGCCGGTGGGCCTGCCCGATGCAAACTGCACCCGGTTCGACGGCCCCCCGCGGGTCCTCTGCCTCGGGTTCCAGGTCTGCAACGGGAAGCTGATCGGTCCTGCCGATATGTTCGACGACCCGGCATTCGACCGAGTCCGCGACAAATGCAACGAGCTCGCCGATATCCTGCGCGCACACGGACCTTTCGAGCCTCACCGGCTCTCCCTCGACGAGATGGAGTATACGACGCTTCCCACCGTGGAGAAGCAGTTCCGGGACCGCTGGAAGCCGATCCCCGAATAATCAACCTTTTTTCCCATCTGCCGATCCTGCGGTAACTGCAGTCAGCCTCTCGAGGAGTTCTTCGAGGGAGCAGGCCAGAATCCCCCGTTCCCCGAGCTCCGCAAAGACCGCCGCAGCCTCCCCCCCGGTGTAATCCAGATCGGAGCGGGCACCGGCAGGGGCAAACAGGATGACCGGGATCCTGCCGGCAATATCTTTGGCAAACCGGATATTTTCGAGATTTCCCTCGCCAACGGGCATTGCCACGACGACGATTACATCTGTCCCCCCGGAAATATCTTCCAGTTCCTGCCGCTCGTTCTCCCCGATGCGGGAGAAAGGAGGGGCAGTGATCACGCGGCACCCCAGATACCGTGCCACTTCCAGGTCGAGATCTCCCTCGTTCAGCACCCCGGCACTCACCTGGTATCCCCTGCCGGCAAGGGCGTGCAGCACCGTCCTCCCGTATCCACCTCCTGCAATCACATGGACACGAACGTCCCTGCGACACGGGTCTGGAGGGGGGAGCGAAAAGGAGAGGAGGGTGCCCCCCAGGTCCGGCCCTTCCGCCCGCGACGCCCGGACCGAGAAGACCTCCCTGATTGCATGCGGGGTGAGCACCTCTTCGGGGGGGCCGCAGGAGTGGAGATGCGTCCGGTGGAGGAGGGCAACCCTCCCGCAGTGGCGGAAAGCCAGGTTCAGGTCATGGACGATGGTGATCACGGTCATGCGGAGGGAGAGTTTTCCCAGCAGGTCCATGATCTCCAGCTGGTGGCGGACATCCAGGTGGGAGGTGGGTTCATCCAGCATGAGGATCTCCGGCTCCTGGGCAAGCGCCCGCGCAATGGTGACCCGCTGCAATTCCCCACCTGAGAGCCTGCTGATCAGGCGGTCCTGGAGGTGGCCGGTGTCCGTGAGGTCCAGCGCCTGCTCCACCATCCGGAAATCATGGGCGGTTTCACGACCAAAACGGGAGAGGTATGGCGTCCTCCCGAGCATCACAAACTCTCCGACCGGAAAATCAAAGTTCGCCCCGGCACTCTGCCCGACTACTGCCCGGATACGGGCAAGATCGGCACTGCTCATCACCGAGAGGTCCGTGCCACGGTAGGAGACCCTCCCCTGGTCCGGTTTCAGGTAGCCGGCAAGGAGCCGGAGGAGCGTGGTCTTGCCCGATCCGTTCTGGCCGAGAATCCCCAGTACCTCCCCCTGCCGGCAGTCCAGGTCAATTCCCTCGAGGACCGGTTTTCGCCCGTAGGAGAAGGTCAGGTCTTTGGCGTCAAGGATGGTCATGTCTCCCGGGACCTCCTCCTGAGAAGGTAGGCAAAGAATGGTGCACCACAGAGCGCGGTGATGATCCCGATCGGGAGCTCGTTGGGGGACAGGATCACCCGGGAGGCGAGGTCGGCCAGGACCAGGAGGATTGCCCCGGTCAGGAGTGACAGGGGGAGGAGGGCACGGTGATTGGGGCCGGCCCAGAGCCGGACCATATGGGGGACGATGAGGCCGACAAAGCCGATGATACCGCTCACGGAAACTGCCGCCCCGGTGACCAGGGACACCGCCACCAGCACCACCTTCTTCAGTCGTTCCACGTCAATTCCCAGGTACTGGGCCGATTCCTCTCCGAACATCAGGGCATTCAGCGGGCGGGCAAGGGATAAGAAAAGGATGCTCCCTCCGATGACGAAGGGGAGGAGGAGGAAGACGTACTCCCACCCCCGTCCGGAGATTCCGCCCAGCAACCAGAAGACCACCTGGTGGAGGTTCTCTCCGGAGAGAAAGAGGAGGAACGAGGTTCCCGCGGACATGAACGCGGCGACGGCGATCCCGCAGAGGAGGAGCGAGGTGACCGGTACCCGGTTCCCCACCCGGGCAAGTTCATATACGAGGATGATGGTGAGCAGGCCGAAGGTGAAGGCTGCCAGCGGGACACCCAGGATGCCGGCGCCGACCGCGAGGCCGGTTACCAGTACCAGGGATGCCCCGAATGCGGCGCCGTTGGAGATCCCCAGGAGAAAGGGATCGGCCATCGGATTCCGGAAGAGGCTCTGCAACACGGCCCCGCAAACGGCCAGTGCGGCACCGACGAGTGCTGCGAGAATCACCCGCGGCAGGCGGATGAGGAGGATGATCGTCTCTTCCGCCGCGGTCCAGTCAGGGGTGACGGGCACCAGGGTGCTTCCGATGATGGCGATTACCCGGGGGAACGGGATAGCAGTCTCCCCGACTGCCACGCCAAGCAGCATTGCGGCGGCAAGAATGCCGCACAGGATCGCGATGGCGAGGGGGAGGTTCAGGCGTTTATACATTCGGAGAACATCTCCAGTGCCGTGATCACCCGTGGTCCCGGCCGGTTGACCAGGTCAGGTTCCATTTCGCAGATCCGCTGGTTCTTCACCGCAGGGACATCTGCAAGCGACGGTCGTGACAGCAGCCGGTCCGCGATCCGGGTGAGCCCGGCGGTGTGTTCCCGGGAGATGATGATGACCTCCGGTGCACGGTTCACCACCGATTCCTCGGATATGGTGGCATACCCTTCGGCATCCGCCATGATGTTGATCCCCCCTGCCCGGGTGATGAGATCGTGCTGGAAGGTGTTGTTGCCGGCAACATAGAGCGGTTCATCATAGAGGACATAGAGCACTTTTACCCGGCCATCTCCCCGTGAGCGCTGTTCGATCTCATCCTGACGGGCCGCAAGGCTTCCTACCAGTTCTTCTGCAGTATCGGGAATGGAGAGGAGGGTTCCGATTGATTCGATATTCCGATAGATATCTTCGATGGTCTCCAGTTTGAATACCACGACGGTCAATCCCGCTGACCGGAGCTCCTGGATCCTGACAGGATCCGAAAGCGTGGTGGCAAGGACCAGGTCAGGAGCAAGCTCGATAACCCGTTCTACGGCAAACGTCTTTGGCCCGCCCACCGTCTCCACCCCCTCGATTCCGGGAGGGTTGTTGCAGTAGTCTGTTCTTCCCACGAGGAGATCGCAGCCGCCAGCTGCACAGCAGAGCTCGGTCTCGCTCGGTGCAAGGCAGACGATCCGCTCCACCCGCTCCGGGATCTCCACGGTGATCCCGGTATCATCGGTGAAGGTTCTCTCCGGAAGGGCCGATGGCGCGGAACAGCCTGCGAGTGCGAGGAGGAGAACGGTACAGACCAAGAGGGGGATGATCTTCATTGCTGATTATTTTGTGTTAAGACAAGTTATATTGTTTTATATCTTCGGTGGGAACCTTTAATAGTCCGACAGCCCCAATGAATGGCAGATGGTGAACGGGATCGTACTGCCAATCAAGAAGGTATTCTCTCTCGTGGAATCAAAGATAACCGTCGAGATCAAGGATGATAACCGGAAGCTCCAGGGTCGCCTGGTCGCGGTTGATGAGTACCTCAATATCCACATGGATGAGACTACCGAGTTTATTGACGACCAGCGGGGAAGAAATCTCGGGACGGTCGTGATCCGCGGGAACAATATCCTCTCCATTTCTCCGAGCGCCTGAGACGCTATGACCCAGTCAGAAGAAGACGCGCTGAAAGTGATCCAGCAGAAACCG
>JAAEES010000096.1 GCA_013415575.1 Methanomicrobiales archaeon
ACCGGATCCTTGATGATCTTCATCGGGTTACCTAAACAGTCTTGATATCGGGCTGATAAAGGTATTGAGTGATGATCACCTTCCTTTCCGGAGGAACGGGAACCCCCAAGCTCATCAGGGGTGCCCGGAAACACCTCGCGGACACCGATATCACGGTGGTTGTGAACACAGCAGAAGATATCTGGATATCGGGCGGCCACCTCTCTCCCGACATCGATACGCTCCTCTACCTCTTCTCAGGTCAGCTCAACACCAGGACCTGGTGGGGAATCGAAGGCGATACCTTCCGGACCCATGAGGAGCTCCTCCGGATGGATATCGACGAGTATATCGGGATCGGTGACCATGATAGGGCGGTCCAGATCGCACGGGGGGAGCTCCTGAAGAGCGGCAGCTCCCTCACTGAAGCAACCCGTATTCTGCGTGAACGAATGGGGATCGCGGCAACCGTCCTCCCGATGAGCGATGAGCAGGTGGCCACCCTGATCAGGACCGGTGACCGTGTTATTCACTACCAGGAGTACTGGGTGAAGCACCGCGGATCGCTCCCTATCGATGAAGTCATCCGGTATGCTCCCACCGGACTTTCGGCTTCCGGGGAGGTGCTCTCTGCAATTGAATCAGCAGACATGGTCGTCATCGGCCCGAGCAATCCGGTCACGAGCATTCTCCCCATTCTCGAGTGCGGGGGAATTATTCCCGCGCTGATGGACGCATTCGTCATTGCGGTAAGCCCGTTCATCGGAGATGCACCGATCAGTGGCCCCGCGGCGGCACTGATGCGGGCCAGGGGACTCTCCCCTGATTCCCGCTCCACTGCAGCGCTCTACCAGGATATCGTCGATCTCTTTATCCAGGATATTCGTGACCCGGTCGATGTGGCAGGAAGCCTGCGGTTCGATACCCTGATGACCGGAGAAGAGCAGAGCGCCTCCCTCGCCAAGGCGCTGCTCTCGATCCCAAAGACCACCGGAATCAGGGGAGGAGGGTGAAGGATGAACTCTTCCGGAATGCCGGAACCGTTATCCCCGAGATTTCGACCTGGTACTGGTCGGGCACAAATCCGGCTGTGTCCAGGAGATAATGCCAGGTATTCCGTGAATCGACGATACCCTGCGCGACAGTAACTGTTGCCGATACCCCCGCGAACCGGCTGTCTTCGGTTTTGGAAGTAGGGCCGAATGAAACCGATCGTATCTCGATGAGCAGTTCGTTCCCCGGGGCCAGGTTAGTAATGCCGGAGAGGAGGATACGATCCCCAACATGATATTCTCCGCCGGGTTCGAACTCGATCGGTCCACCGAGCGATTCATCGATGGTAGGAGGAACCGTTGTCGGTTCCGGCGTTGTGGGCGATGGGGTGGGTACTGAGGTTGTGGGCGGTGGGGTTTCAGGTTCCTGCCCGATGCATCCCCCCGCAAGGACGGCCAGACAGAGGATAATGACTGCCAATCCGGTCTTCATGGGGGAGGTGTAGAGCAGCCCTCCATATGAACCTTGGGGAGACCTGATGAACCGATTAAAGAGGGGACAAGGCCAATATGTTCCCGATACCTGCGGGGTGAAGATAGGATGGAAAAAGGTGGGAAAATTCAGGCTCATGATGCCGGGCCAGATATCCGCGAAGAGGTCATGGTCGCCCTCAATGCCCGGTTTCCGGCGATGCGGAGGCTTTTTGGGATCCGTAAGATCGGTATCTTTGGATCATTTGCCCGGGGGACTATGCATCCGGACAGCGATGTGGACATCGAAGTTGAGTTTGAGCAGGGATCAGAGACCTGGACCAACTTCCTCGGTCTCGCTGAATACCTCGAGGATCTTGTCGGACGCCCGGTGGACCTTGTCATGAGGAGGATGCTTGAAGAGTACCTCTCGGCGGATATCGATGAAGAGCACGCCAGGAAGAACCGGGACCGGGTCTACCTCTCCCGGATGGCAGCTGAGTGCGCCTTTCTGATGTCCCGGAAAAAGAACCTCGACTTTAAGGAATTTTCCCGGGATGAGACCCTGAAACGGGCAGCGGTCTGTTCAATCCAGGTGATTGGAGGGTGTGCAGCCCTCATCTCTCCCGAACAGAAAGGGGCCACTCCCGGCATCCCGTGGAATCAGCTCGAGGGGCTGCGATCACGGTTGAGCCTGCCCTATTTCGGTCCCGACTGGGTGCTGATCTGGGATCTGATCGATTCCGGTATTCCGGAACTGGAACCCCGGATCCGGAACCTCGCCTCACGCCCCTGATCCCCGGGTAACCTGTTTTTTCTCCACCCGGTCTTAACCGGGAGGCAAAAAGAGATTATCTCTCCCTGCCCATAGCTTCAGGGTTTATATGCGGATACCAATACGGGATGTGACGCCTGAAACGAAAACGGCCGAGATTCTGGGCTGGGTTCATGAAGTCCGGGATCTCGGGGGTCTCACCTTCTTTCTGATACGGGACCGGACCGGGATACTGCAGGTGACTGTCCCGAAGAAAAAGGTCGGGGAGCAGGTGCTTTCCGCCCTCAGGGACGCATCCCGTGAGTCCCTGGTCCGGGTGAGGGGAAACGTAAAAGCCATCGAGAAGGCTCCTGGCGGCAGAGAGCTGGTTCCTGATGAATTTGAGGTCGTATGCAGGAGCGAGAGCCCGCTTCCTCTGGATGTGGTGGAGAAGGTTCCCGCCGAGCTTGATACCCGGCTCGATGCCCGGTTCCTGGATGCCCGCAGGCCGAGGGTTGCGGCGGTCTTCCAGGTCAGGAGCGTTGCTCTTCAGACGGTATCCGAATTCCTCTACGCCCATGGATTTGTTAATATCTCCACCCCGAAGATCGTGGCAGCCGCCACCGAAGGGGGTACTGAGCTCTTTCCCATCGCTTATTTTGAGAAGGAGGCCTTTCTCAACCAGAGCCCGCAGCTCTACAAGCAGATGATGATGGGGGCCGGGTTTGAGAAGGTCTTTGAGATTGGGCCGATATTCAGGGCAGAAGAGCATAATACCACCAAGCACCTGAACGAGGCCACCTCCATCGATATCGAGGTCTCCTTTGCCGATCATCATGCGGTGATGGAACTCCTCGAAGAACTGATCGTGGCCGTCTACCGTGAGGTGAATGAACGGTGCACCAGTGCGCTGGAGGGCCTGGAAATCGGGGCTCTCCCGGTCCCGAAAACCCCGTTCCCCCGGCTCCAGTATACCGAAGCCATCCGGATGGCAGCTGAGGCGACCGGTGAGCCAATCGCATACGGTGACGATATCGGGACCACCGCTGAGAAGGCCATCGGTGAGCTGATGGGGGAGCACTATTTTATTGTCGACTGGCCGACCGAAATCAAGCCGTACTATGCCATGCCCTACGAGGACAATCCCACGGTCTGCAAGGCATTCGACCTGATGCATCCCCGGATGGAGCTCTCCTCCGGTGCGCAGCGGGTCCACCAGCATGACCTGCTCGTCCGGCAGATCCAGGCCAAGGGGCTCAATCCCGATAATTTTGAATTCTACCTTGAGCCCTTCCGTTACGGCATGCCCCCGCATGCCGGGTGGGGGCTCGGTGCTGAACGTCTAATCATGACCATGCTCTCACTAGGAAACATCAGGGAAGCGGTCCTCTTCCCGAGAGACCGTCACCGGTTGACACCATGAGCAGGATTCTCCCGGGGCCGGTCCTCCCGACCACGGTAGTCGGGAGCTATCCGGTGACTAAAAGCGGGGGAATCTCCGGCCTTCTCGATCCGTTCCGGGAAGCGGTGAAGACCGCGGTCGCCGACCAGGTTGCGGCCGGAATCGATATCATCTCTGACGGGCAGGTCCGTGGTGACATGGTCGGGATGTTCACCGGGCTGATTCCCGGTATCCGCGGGAGTGAGGTGATCGGTCCGGTCTCACCCGCGGCAGGGCCGATCACCGTGGCCGATACGCGGTATGCACTCTCCCGCGCTCCCCTCGTCAAGGGAATCATCACCGGACCTACCACCCTTTCCTTTGCCCTCCACATTGCAACACCGTCGTACAGGAGCAGGGGAGAGCTCGCTCTCGATCTCGCCCGTGTGCTCGCCCGAGAAGCGGTGCTCCTTGCGGAAGCAGGGGTCTCGATAATTCAGATTGACGAACCCATCCTCTCTACCGGCGCTGCAGATATCGCTACAGCCACAGAGGGTCTCCGACTCGTGACAGGGAATCTCTCTGTTCCGGTCTGCCTGCACGTGTGCGGCAACCTTTCCGCAGTCATCGATGAACTTGTCGCCATGCCAGTCGACATCCTTGATGGAGAGTTTGCCAGATCACCGGAGAACCTGGCGCTGTTCCGGGAGGTTGAAATCGGAGAAAAGATGGTCGGGTTCGGGTGTATCGACTCTTCCCGGCCTGAGGTTGAGGAGATAGATCTCATCCGCTCCCGGATTGAGAGTGCACTTACCGTCTTTGCACCGGAACAGCTGCTGGTCGACCCTGATTGCGGACTCCGGATGCTTCCCCGCGAATCGGCGTTCTCCAAGCTCTCCAGGATGGTGGAAGCAGTCAGGCAGATCCGAACAGAACTTTGAACTATCCCATTCGGGAGCGGATGTCAAGGACCGGTTTCCGGCCCGTGACCATCCTGGAAAACCGGTCTTTACTTCCTCATCCAGTTCAGAGAACATCTGATGCGGGATGAAGGTGCTGTGTCGAAAACCCGACTCCTTTCCTGATGAGCACGGGAAACCCGCGCAGCTTCATACCCCACTGCTCCCCGAGATATAGCGTTCGCACAACGCCCCCGGCCAAACAACATGAAGAGAAAACGAGAAGGTCCCGGGTCTACACGACACGGGAGGTGGTCGAGAGCTCAACTCCCTTCTCAGTGATGTTGAAGGGGATCAGCCGTTTCGGGACCTGGTTATTCTTGACCTTGTGAACAGCCAGCTGGCGCTCGATCTCGGTAACGAAGGTGACCGTTTTTAACTCGATGACTACATCTGCCATCCTGAGCACACGAATCTCTTCCTGCGGCGGGTGGATATTGCTGTAGAAGA
>JAAEES010000097.1 GCA_013415575.1 Methanomicrobiales archaeon
CCCCCGTGGGTATGGCCGGCGAGCACCAGGTCGGCATTCCATTCGTCCCTGAAATACGGCTCATGGATGAGGTAGATGACGAAGGCATCGGTACCGGGAATTTCGGGCGGGTCGGCCTGCCCGGCCCAGAGGTCATCCACGCCCACGATGAGCGTCCGGGTCCCGTTCAGGGTGAGGTCCGCCACCTCATTCCGCAGGACCGTCACACCGTTTTCCTCGAGTGCCTCCTCCATCGCATCGGCATACAGGAAATCCGGGTTCGAGTAGAAATCGCTGGTGTCGTGTCCGTTGGATCGGAGTACCGTCTCCATGCCCCACGAAATCCTGCCTTCCAGCCCTCCGCCTTCGATCCCGGTCAGGTAGTCATGGTTTCCAAGCACCGCATAGACCGGGGCATCGATCCCGCGCCATACTTCCTGGAGACGCAGGTCATCGTCCCGTTCGAAGCCGAAGTCCCCTCCGATCAGCACCACGGACGGCTCCAGCCGGTTGATCTCTTCGACGACCTCCCTGACCTGGTCGATATTTTCCGGGCGGAGGTGGGGATCGGCGATGAACACGATCCCCCCGGGAGCGCCGTCGATAGAGAGTTCGGTCACCGTGCACTGTGAACCATCCCACAACCCGAATCCGATGGTCCCGGAAAGGGAGAACAAAATAAGACAGCAATTGAAAATGAGAGGTTTTTTCAGGATATCGGGAAGGTTCATGGTCTGCTGAGGTAGTGGGGGCCCGAAATAAAAAGAGGTGTGCATGCTGTCATGCACAGGGTGATCCCCGAAAGCCTGCCCGCCGCCGTGAGCGGTTCCCGGTGCCGAACCCCGGAAGACATCTCGCTATCGGTAGTCCATCAGTACCTGCCAGTTGTTCAAATTTAAAAAATGGGTTCTGGTGAAGGTAGTCTTCACAACAGAGATTTTACTATCTTTCGTATCTGCCCACGGACAATCAGCCATTCGATTGACAACTGGGCGAAGGGGCGATGAAATGTCATGTGCCTGGTCTCCATTATTGTGCTCCGGCACCTGCCGGATCTCGGGAGTGCCGGGAACTGGTGCCGTGTGCAGAGCACCCGGTTTCCGCAGCATCCGCACTACCACAGGCAATCCAGGAAGATAAAAATTGGTATTACGACGATGGTTGAAGCATAGAACCGATCAGTTACCTCTGGTGAAAAGGAGTATCCATCCTCTCCTGGAGGAGGTCCCCTATTCCCCCAGTGCCTCCCTGCTCCGCTTCTGGTAGAGGACGACCGGGTCAATCTCCTCGTAGGTAGCCGGCCCGGTCCGCATGATGATATTCCGGACCCCTGCATTCACGATCATCTTGGAACAGAGGAAACAGGGCCAGATCTGTGTCAGCTCCTCGGTCTCGACCTCAAATCCGGCGAGGTAGAGCGTACATCCCCGTGCCAGTTTGCCGGCCTGGAGAAGGGCGTTCATCTCGGCATGGACGCTCCGGCACTTCTCATAGTTGGACCCGGACGGGATGTTGTGATCCTTTCTCCAGCACCGGCCGAGTTCGGTGCAGTCCACCTGCTTCCGGGGTGCTCCGGTATACCCGGTGGAGACGATGGTATTGTACTCATCCACGATGATGGCTCCGAAATTCCGGCGGAGACAGGTGCCCTGGTGGGCACACCGGAGGGCGAGATCGAGGAAGTACTGGTGACGGTTGGTTCGCATCACCAGAGTATTGGGAGATGCCGGAAATAAATCATGCACCAGGAAGGGGGATACACCCGTTGCCGGAGTCATATATTCACCGTGGGAGTATCCTCTCCCCGCAAGAGAACTGATCGCCCAAACCCCAGGGGGAATCCCCGGCCGGCGGTATAACGATGCGGAAACAGGATCATTGCAGGGTGCACATGGTTCATCAGGGGAATAGTTTAATAATAAAATTATTAAATTCGAAAACTAATGAGCTACCAGGACAATTGACGGCCGAGAGGATGTGGCCGGAGAGGACAACCATGATGGAACGAGCCAAAGGGAGAACGTGGAGGATGGAACGGTGAAGATGAGCAGGACCGGTTCCCGGTTCGTCGGGATCCTGGCGATACTGGTGTGTATCTGCGTTATATGTCCGGTTCCGGTGATGGCCGGCACCCGGGTTCTTTCCGGCAGCCCGACCCTGTCTGCCACCGTGAATGGGGCAAACGAGTTTTCCCCGGGGACCGAGACCACCATCCCGGTCGTCATCCAGAACAGCGGGCTGATCGAATTCGAATTCACCTACCCGACCACGCTGACCCCGGGAGATCTCCCGAATACGGCAAAGCTGATGACGGTGACGCTCACGCCCGGCGATGCTCCGGTGACCATCCTGTCCGATCCCCAGATGGTGGGGGACCTGATGGGGGGAGCCCAGACGGTGGTCAATTTCAAGGTGCGAATCGCTTCCGATGCCCAGGCCGGGACCTACAACCTCCCCCTCCTGGTGCACTATACCTACCTCTCCTATGCTGACCAGTACGGACAGGACACTTTACAGTACTACTACAAAACCAGGGACATCACCCTCGACCTCCCGATACAGATAAAACCCGAGATCATCCTCGCTGTTTTATCCGTTGATACGGGTCATATCACGGTGGGGACCGAGGGGTTTGTCACCGTGCAGCTCCAGAACCGGGGGCATGAAAACGGTACCGACGCCGTCCTGATGCTCGCACCGGCCCAGAACAGCCCGGTGATTCCGGCGGTCGGGAGTGTATATATCGGGGACTTCCCGGAGGGCTCAACGGTCACCGTCCCCTTCAAGGTCGCCGTATCAGCGAGGGGGGAAGCCCAGACCTATCCGATGAACCTGACCGTCCTGTATAAGAACGAGAACGGGAATTTCGTCTCTTCAGACCCGGTGGTCATCGGGATTCCGATCTTTGGCAAAATACGGTTCGAGGTGGTCTCACCACCCCCAGAGGTGACGCCGGGCGGACAGCATCGTCTGACCATCGAATATAAAAATACGGGGTCTGCACCGGTCTATTCCGCACAGGCCCGGATATATACCGTGGATCCCTTCACCACCAGTGATGACACGTCCTATCTTGGGACCATGCTCCCGGGAGAGACCAGGACCGCTGTATTCGAGGTGACCGTGGATACTTCGGCCACGGTCAAGAGCTATTCCCTGGACTCGGAGATACGATATCGTGATGCGCTTGACAACGACCAGGTCTCTGACCGGATACCGGTCCCGGTTTCGGTGGTCGCACCAACGGGAATCCAGGCCCTTCTCGCCAATCCCGGGATCATTGCAGTCATCGTCATCGGAGCCATTGTGCTGGTCTTTCTCCTGCGGACCCGCTGGAAGAAGCGGAGGCAATAACCGGTATGCCGGGAGCTGACGAAACCGGAGGAACGACGGGTGGCGGTTGACATGACGGGCGTGCGGGAAGAGACCATCGAAGCGGTGTCCAGGAACCTGATCTCGTTGTTCCCCCTGTTCCACGGCAAGATTCATTCACGGGAACGGGGGATCACCGGGATGCAGCTTGCCGGGCACCGTGTGCTTGGCGTGCTGCTGCGGTATGGCCCCCTCCCCATCTCCGATGTCGGAAAACGGCTCTACATCTCAAAACCGTACATGACACGCCTGGTAGACAACCTGATCGCAGAAGACCTGGTAGAACGGCTGCCGGATGCATCGGATCGGCGGGTTATCAATATCCGGATCACCGGGAAAGGCAGGGGGCGGATACAGGAAATCGGGACCATGCTCAGGGACGACATCCAGGGCCTTTTCTCCGAGCTGAGTGACGACGATATCCAGGTCCTCGATGAATCCCTGAAAAACCTGAACCGGGTCCTTGGAAAACTGCGGGATTCCTGATACCCATGACCGCTGAACATCAGGATACCCCCGGAGATCGGGACAGGACTCCTGCGAACGATGCCAGGGAGGGAAAAGGAACGGAACCTGACGACGACATCATCCGGATCGAGCATCTCACCAAGGTGTTTAAAAATGCCCGGACGGTTGTTGCCGTGGATGATGTCTCCCTCACCGTACACCGGGGGGAGATCTTTGGCCTCCTCGGGCCGAACGGTGCCGGGAAGAGCACCCTGATCCGGATCCTCACCACCCTGATGAAGCCCACCTCGGGCACGGCCTCGATCGAGTCATACGACGTGACCCGCGATCCCGAAAAGATCAGGAGCCGCATCGGCGTCTGCCCCCAGAACAGCACGCTGGACCTGGAGCTCTCGGCTTTCGACAACCTGGATTTTTACGGCAGGCTGCAGAACGTGGACGACAAGACCCTTGCCACCCGGATCCCGGAGCTCCTTGGGATGGTGGAACTCGCCGACCGTGCCGATGCCCGGGTGAGCACGTTTTCGGGGGGCATGAGGAGGAAACTCGAGATCGTCCGGGCCTTCATCCATCATCCCTCCATCCTCTTCCTCGATGAACCGACCATCGGCCTTGATCCCGAATCACGACGGGAAGTCTGGAAACAGATCAACCTGTTGAACACCGAAGAGACGACCATCATTCTCACCACCCACTACATGGATGAGGCCGAGAAACTCTGCGACCGGATCGCGTTCATGGACGAAGGCCGGCTGGTATCGCTCGATACCCCCGGGAACCTGAAGCGGGCCATGCCAGGCGGAGACCTGATCGAGATCGGTTTTTCGGAACTGAAAGAAGGGATCCTTCCCGCCGTCAGGAGCCATGCGTCCGTGGTGTCGGTCGAGCTGCAGGGGCAGAAGATGCTGATCTCGGCCCATGAAGGGAGCAGCCTCTTGCCGGTACTTCTTGCAGATTTCGAACGGTTTTCGATCCCGGTCACCTCCATCACCATCCGCTCGCCTTCTCTCGAGGACGTGTTCATCTACCTGACCGGAAAAAAGCTCGATGATTCGGG
>JAAEES010000098.1 GCA_013415575.1 Methanomicrobiales archaeon
CGGGAGTTCACCCGGAAGGACGGTGAAAAAGGGTGGGTTGCCGACCTTATCCTCGGGGACGAGACCGGGCAGGTGCGGGCGGTCCTCTGGGACGAGAAGGCCGCCGCGGTTGCCGAGATCGAGCCTGGCGATGTACTGGAGATCATCGGAAAGCAGGGAGCACGACAGGGGGATGTCGTAGTCCTTGCCCTCCGGAAATCACCCATCGAGATTTCCTGCGGAACTGCAGTCCAGCCACAATACCAGCCGCCAGAACGAAAAGACGTTGAGGGGATGGTTCTTCTCATAGAAAAGCCGCGGATCATTGTCCGGCGGGACGGATCCACATCCGAGATGATCGAGGGCTGCTTCTTTGACGGCGAGGGAACAGCACGGATTGTGGCATGGGATCCTGCCCTCCTTGCAGACGTCAGGGAAGGGGCGTGCATGCGGATTGCCGGAGTGCTGGTAAAGCAGCGAAGCACGGGAAAGGAATACGTGGTCGATGAGCGGAGTTCGATTGTCCCCGGACCCTGCGAGTATTCATTCAGGTTCAGCGGCCTTGACGAGGTCCGGATCGACGGAACCTTCGCAGTGGAGGGGTTCGTTGCGTCCGTCCAGCCGCCCCGGGCATTCACCTCCCGGGATGGCCGGCCAAACCATGTCCGGAACCTGATCATCACTGATACTACTTCTGATCTCAGGGTGGTCTTCTGGGGCGATCGGGCCCTCATCCCCCTGGTGCCCGGTGATCGGATCGCCATCTACCAGGGATCGGGCAGGACCGGGAGGGACGGCGGACTCGAGCTGCACGTAGGCGGGAGCGGGTTTGTCAGGGTATGTACCCCCGCAGCAGAGGAAGAGATCGAGAGTGCGGGGACGATCATTGTTACCCGGGAAGGGACCTTCCTTGATGACGGGAGCGAACGGTTCCTCCTTTCCGGAGAGCACCCCCACGGGCATGAAGTCCGGGTCCATGGATTCCTCTCCGGCGACCGGATCACCCCGGTCTCGGTTGAAGACCGGGAACCGGATCCTGCTGCCATACAGGCCAGGCTACGCACGCTCGCCGACAGCCTGGCCAGGGACAATACTTTCACGCTGCATGGCCGCCAAGATATATGACAGGGAACACTATGCTGTCTCTGTCTGAGGTGACAACACTATGACCAAAGGACCCCTGGAACTTGAAGATCTCCCCGGAGTCGGCCCCACGACCGCAGAGAAGCTCCGCGAGGCCGGGTTCGTCACCGTGGAGAGCATTGCCACCGCCTCTCCCGCCGACCTTGCAGAGACCGCAGAGATAGGAGAATCGGTTGCAAAGAAGATGATCAAATCCGCCCGCGAACTGGTCGATATTGGCGGGTTCAGAACCGGGAAGGATGTGTTCGAACAGCGGAAGGAAATCCGGAAGCTCAAAACCCTGGTCCCGGAGCTCGATGACCTGCTGGGCGGCGGGCTGGAGACCCAGGCCATTACCGAACTGTATGGCGAATTCGGTTCAGGGAAGAGCCAGATCGTCCACCAGATGGCGGTCAACGTCCAGCTCCCCGAAGAGGATGGAGGCCTCGGCGGGAGTGCAATCTACATCGATACCGAGAACACCTTCCGGCCTGAGCGTATCGAGCAGATGGTCATCGGTCTCGGGATCGATGCCGACCCGCAGGACTTCCTCGAGAACATCCATGTGGCCAGAGCTCACACCTCCGACCACCAGATGCTGATGGTGGAGACGGCACGGGAACGGGCCGCAGAGCTGAAAACCACCGACAGACCGGTCAGGCTCTTTATCATCGATTCGCTCACCTCGCACTTCCGGGCCGAGTATGCCGGGCGGGGAACCCTTGCCACGCGGCAGCAGAAGCTGAACCGCCACCTCCACGACCTCTTCAAGCTGTGCGACGAGAACAACGCAGTCGGACTGGTCACCAACCAGGTGCTCTCCAACCCTGCGGTTTTCTTCGGCGATCCCACCAAGCCAATCGGGGGAAACATTGTCGGCCATACCGCAACGTTCCGCATCTACCTGCGAAAGAGCAAAGGCGGCAAACGGATCGCACGCCTGGTTGACAGCCCGAACCTCCCAGAGGGCGAGGCACCATTCATGGTGGAGGAGGCAGGACTCAAATCGTGCTGAAGGGGCTTGTCACAGATATCGATGGAACGATAACCGATCGGCACCGGAGGATCCACACCGGTGCCATCTCTGCTCTCCGGATGTTATGCGACCACGGAGTTGAAGTGGTGCTTGCCAGCGGCAACACCTCCTGTTTTATGGAAGCTGTTTCCCGGATGATTGGCACCCAGGGGAGCTTCATCGCCGAGAACGGCGGCGTGTACCGGGCAGGATATACCGGGGAACTGCGTATCCTCGGTGACCAGTCCGTGGTCAGGGAGGCGCTCGAATCCGTGGTCACCTTTTACCGGGAGAAGGGCGTCACCCTTGATATGTACAGCCCCACCTACCGGTTTGCCGACCGTGCCTTCGCCCGGACCGTTGATCCTGCAGAGGTTCGTGAGATCGTCCGGGATTTCCCGGTGGAAGTCATTGACACCGGGTTTGCCATCCACATCCAGGCCTGTGGGATCAGCAAAGGCCTTGCTTTTCTTTCTCTGGCCGGCGAACTCGGGCTCGATCCAGCCGATTTCCTTTCGGTGGGTGATGCTGAGAACGATATCGAACTGGTGAAATATGCAGGGATCGGGGTGGCGGTCCGGAATGCACCGGAAAAGTTAGCCGCAGCCGCCACGTGGGTCTCGGGAAAAACGTATGGCGAAGGGTTTATTGAAGCCCTCGAACGGTATATGCCCTATTTCCTGGAAAGGTAGCGGTCCACGACGATATAGTCCTTGATGTCCTTGACCGCCTCGAAGGGGATGAACAGGCGGTCCCCCTCCACACGGTATCCGGTGGTGTCGAACGAGGGATCGGGCAAGATTACCAGGTCCACCATCTGCCCGGTATTGAAATCGACAACGAGGTTTTTGAGGGTCCCGATCATCTTCCCTTCATTGGTGACGATCTTCTTCTTGGAGAGGCTGCGGGCTAACACTCTGGCCATAAGAGAACTGTTGAGTTATTAATATTTAAATATGTTCAAAAACGTCCGGATGGATTGCAGTTCACTGAACCGGGCTGGAATTGGTGAGAAAGCCCCCTGCCCGCAGGGTTTTTAAGACTTCATCTCACGCCCCGGAACTTCCCAGTCCTGCCGGGACCCTGTCCCGGCATAGCTGACCTCTTAGAGCGAGGGAAACTGCCTGATGATATCGGACTGGGTCAGTATTCCCACCGGCTTCTCGCCCTCCATAACCACCAGCCTCCCGATCTCCCGTTCTTTGAACCGGCTGATGACTTCAAAGAGATGGACGGTTGAGGGGGCTTTTTCGACATCGGTGGTCATGATGGAGGTGACCTTTTCAGTGAGGGATTTCTTATCTCCGATAGCCTTGGCGATATCGCTCATGGTCACGATTCCGGTGAGACCCTCCCCGTCCATCACCGGGGCTCCATGAATGTGGTGCTCGGTGAAGAGACGGATGGCATCGATGAGGGAATCGGTAGTCCGGAGGGTGATGAGGGGGCTGCTCATGTAGTATTTGATCTGCTTCTTCGGCAGTGAGATCATCTCGTAGGTAGAAATGAGCAGGGTCTGGGAGACCTCATCCTTCCCATACACCTCCCCGCGGATCAGGAGCCGGTTGACCGGTGTCGGGCCGATGGTGAGGCTGTCGCCGATCTCAAAGCTCCGCAGGCCCCCCATCACCCGAACGCTGGCCTGGCATATGTCAGGATGGCAGAGCGTTGTAAAAGCGATCTCCACCACCTTCACTCCGGTGATGATCTCTCCTCCTCGGGATATCGGCACATCATACTCTCCTTCGGTGAGCCCGAGGTTCAGCTCCCGGTAAGCGCGTGCCGTGGGATTGTACCCTCCTTTCGGACCGGGAATACCGTCCACCAGCCCGATCGCCTTGAGCGCCTGCATCTGGTTGCGCACCGTACCCGGGTTCCTCCGGATGACCTCAGCGATTTCCTCACCCTTGATGGGATGGGAATGCTGGTGGTAGAGACTGATGAGCGTAATCAGGATATCCTTCTGGATGAGGGATAAATCCATAATGGTTTATCATATGATTTTGCATATATATTGATTGGGTTGAATTCTGGTGGAATTTGAAAAAATCCCCACGGTGCCGACTGCCGATGAGATTCTTGACCGTAGCTTCCGGCGGGCAGCATCAAAGATGAGGCTCAAACGGAACAAGGATCGGGCAAATGAAGAATTTGTCAGGACGGTCAGCCAGGCCATCCATGACCGCCTTGTCCGTGTCATGCAGTCTTTTCCTGATTTTAACACTGTTCCTCCCTTTTACCGCGATATCGTGGATATTATGTGGGGCCTGGACCGGGTAAAGAAATCACTCGGCGCTGTCGGGTGGGCAGCCCGATGGGCGAGGACCCACGGGCCGGGGCTCGCCTACCAGACGAGGAAAGCTGAGGAAACCGCCGCTCTCCGCAAGCGGGCCGTCGCCCGCCTCTCCTCCGTCGTCCACCAGATCGATGACGATCTCCGGTTCCTCAATGAGATGAGAAACGTAATCCGGAAACTCCCGCACGTGTCGGAGGAGTTCACCGTCGTGGTTGCCGGCTACCCCAATGTCGGTAAGTCTTCCTTCATCCGCCTGGTCTCTTCTGCTGACCCTGAAGTTGCGTCCTATCCCTTCACCACCAAGGGTATCATCGTCGGTCACCGGATGGCGGGGAATGAGCGGATGCAGTTTATCGATACCCCCGGGCTCCTTGACCGGCCCTATGAGGAGCGCAACCCGATTGAACGGCAGGCGGTCACGGCCATCATCAACCTTGCCGATGTGATCCTCTGCATGCTCGA
>JAAEES010000099.1 GCA_013415575.1 Methanomicrobiales archaeon
CGTAATAAATGCCTCTGTGAATGCTGCGACGGCCACCAGGGGAAGCACCACCAGGAGAAATGTCCTCCCCATGGCAAAGGCTGCAGCGGCGGCATCACCTGTCCCGTTCCACTCCTGCCAGAGTGCCCGGGCAAGGAGAAACCCAAGAGTCCCGGAGATGACGAATGCCGAGATCTCGAAGATGCCGTGCGGGACCAGGGCGGCAGCGACGTAGAGGAGTCCCTGCTGCTGCCGGACAAGCTCGACCACCGATCCGATCACCACGCCGTTGGCCATGATGATGGCTGCGGTCAGCAGCCCGAGGGATGCACCACCCAGGAACATCACCACGCAGGCCTGGAGGTTGTTCAGGAAGAGCTTCACCGCCAGTACAGAGGGGGTACTGTCCAGGATCTCCCCGAGAATGGCATCGCGGAACATCTCGAGCATCTGGTCTCCGACGCCTGGATTTTGCGCCGTGACAGCGACCCCGGCGGCAATTGATCCGGCAAAGATGAGGACGGTGAAAAGAGCATACCACCTGAACTCAGACATACAGCACCATCCGCACCATGTCCCGGACACCGGGTGCAAGCCCCACCGTGATCATGGCAAGTACGATCAGGTGCCAGAGCGTTTCCGGGCTCTCGGCACGGTAGCGCTGGAGGATCCAGATACCGGGGAAGAGGACGGCCAGCTTGAGCGGGAACATGACGAATGCGGTACCGGTGAGCTCGATCAGGTTCGATCCCACCACGTGTACCTCCTGGTAGGGGATGGGGTGGAGATCGATCCCGTAGCTCGTGGCGCTCGCATCGAGCATCTGGCCAAAGATCAGGGCGAGGTAGACCGGGTCGGCGCTATACCCCCAGCGGAGGAGGTAGCGCATGGCGGCAAACACGGCCAGGGTGGTGACGATGCCCAGTCCCATGATGGTGGAAAAGACCGTCAGGGAGACGATGCCGTTTGCCAGACCGAACCAGACCAGGAGACCTCCCACCACGATACAGGCAACCGTTCCGGTACCGGCATAGAGGGGGACATAGTCCTTCACCATGCCTGCCTTCTGCAGGTGGGCGCTGATGACCAGGGCACAGACAGTGAAGAAAAAGAGGACGAAGTAGATCAGGGGGGTTATCAGCAGGTACTGCCACGCCGAAGTGATCATCCCGGTGTCCTGCACCACGCGGGCAAGCCCCCCGAGCACCACAAAGGGGAGGGTCGCGATGACGAACCTGCCGTCAACTCGGACGATCTTCGATGTGTTCAGCCACCGGTAAATAATATATATCGCCGCAATCAGAACCAGGGCGTAGGTGAGGGTGTCGACAATATTGTACGGCTGGCCATACCTGATGGGATCGATGTAGTATTTGTAGATGAAATCCCTAATCATTCCTGATCCTAATGAGCGCAGACGGTATTAAAGTACTCAAACAGAAGGGCTCGGAGCGGTCCCGGTGGATGCAGCTCCCCCGTGACGTGGTGATCGGGCACCAGGCTCTTACCCATGTCCCCGCGGTCTGCTCGGACCTGCGGCTCGGCAGGTCTGCGCTCGTGGTGACCGGCACCCATACCAGGGAGCTCGCCGGGGATGAGGTCATCACCCTCCTCTCCGAAGAATACGAGGTCCGGTCCTTTGTGACCGACACCATCAGCATGGAGGTGATCCGGAAGGCCGAAGAAGCGGCCCGCGAGGTGGATTTCCTGGTCGGTGTGGGAGGCGGAAGGGTCATCGACACCGCAAAGATCGTGTCCTACAACCTCGATCGCCAGTTCATCAGTGTCCCGACCGCAGCTTCCCATGACGGTATCGCTTCTGCCCGTGCATCGGTGCCCATGGAAGGGGGAAGCGCATCACTCGAAGCCCACCCGCCCATCGCGATCGTTGCCGATACCGGAATCATCGCCCAGGCACCCCACCGGCTCCTTGCAGCAGGGTGTGCGGATATAATGTCCAACTACACCGCGTGCCTGGACTGGGAGCTTGCCCACCGGCTCCGGGGAGAGCCGGTATCCGAGTATGCGATCGCCCTCTCCCGGATGACGGCCGAGCTCCTGATGAAGAATGCCCGGACCATCAAGCCGTACCAGGAAGAGAGCGCCTGGTTCGTGACCAAAGCGCTGGTCTCATCAGGGGTGGCCATGAGTATTGCCGGGTCATCCCGCCCGGGATCCGGGGGAGAGCACAAGTTCGGGCATGCGCTGGAGCGCCTGGCGCCCGGAAAGGCGCTCCATGGAGAGGCCTGCGGTATCGGGACCATCATCACCATGTACCTCCACGGGGGAGACTGGAGGGAGATCAGGGAAGCCCTCCGGCAGATTGGCGCCCCGGTAACTCCCGGCGAGCTGGGGATTCCGGACACGACCGCGGTCGAGGCCCTGCTGCGGGCAAAGGACATCAGGCCCGAACGATTCACCATCCTGGACATGGGTCTCTCTCCGGAGTCTGCTGAACACCTTGTCCGCATGCTGTATGAGGAATGAACTATGACCGAGACGAAACCGAAAGTGACGCTGATTGGAAGGGAGCTCGCCAAGAACGGGCTCGAGTTCATCTACGAGGGAACCATCGGGGACTGTGGATCATGCAAACTCAGCAAGGCCTGCAACAACCTGAAGCAAGGGCGCAGGTACCGTATTGTCGGCGTCCGCACCACCGAGCACAGCTGTCCGGTGCACCTGAACGGCGCCCTGTCCGTCGAGGTCATCGAATCACCGATCCCGGTGCTCATCAGTGCCGATATGGCCATCAGGAATACGAAAATCCAGTTTGAGTTCTCCTGCTCCCGGGAGAACTGCGCAAACTATGACCTCTGCCGCCCGGAGGGCCTGATCGAGGGAGAGAAGTACATCGTGATGGATGTGGTCGGAAACGCCCCGGACATCTGCGAGAAGGGCCGGAGCCTCCAGCTCGTGGAACTGATGCCCGTTTAGAAACCTCATTCTTCCTGCAGGGGGGAATTCAAATCCGCGTAGTCACGGGATACCCTCCTGCCCGGCACACCGCCTCACTCGCGTGATGCCGCCCAGAGCCGGAAGGCAGTCGAGGTGACCAGGGGCAGATCCCGGAGTGCTGCCAGCCACCGGCCAGGGATAGCGGCTATCCCGTATGCTCCGCCGGCGAGCGCTCCGGTCAGCGCCCCGACCGTATCTGCATCCCCGCCGAGATTGACTGCAGCGATCAGCATCTCCTCAAAATCGTCTCCGTTCATGAAGACGGTCAGGGCTGCATGGGTGGCAAGGAGGGCATCGAGCCCCGGAACCGGTTCATACTGCTGAAAATCCCCGAGCATGGCTGCCACCTCTTCACTCCTGCACCGGGAGAGTGCCCTCCCGTACGCCCGTTCCCGGGGAGAACCCCGGCAGAGGTCGCTGACCATCCGGTTCAGGAAGGACGAGCAGGCCCCGGCAACCGGGTCATAGTGGGTCAGCCGTGAACATGCCTCACTGCAGGCCTCGACCAGCGGGCCTGCATAGAAGATCCCGATCGGCGGTCCCCGCATCACGCTGCCGTTGCTCCGTGATGACCCGCTCATCCGGTGAGCGGCCAGGGCCGCTGTTCCGGGGTCCATCCCGCCAAGCACCAGCTCAAAGACCCGGCCGGAGGTGGGACCGTAGAGATCCGGATTTTGTTCATAGCCTGAGAGTAACCTCCTCATAACGTCGGAGGGGCAGTATCCGTGACAGACGGCAAGGGATTCGGCGATGGCCAGCGCCTGGGCGGTATCGTCAGTAAAAATACCCGCTTTACGGTTTGATTTCCACGAATGCTCCATTTCTGTGACTTTTCGCACCGGAGGGGGCAGCCCCTCAAGGGGCGCACCCAACGCGTCCCCAATTGCGAGTCCTGTGAGTGCCCCTGCTGCATGCAAAAAGCTGGATATAAAGATCACCCAAAATGAATATCTTGTATCTCTGAAATAGATGACGTGAAGAAAGGTGATAGTGTGCAAAAAGAAGAGCTTCTCCATCTCCACATGCTGATGATTCACATCAAGAAATACTCGGAAAACATCACCAATCAGGAAATTCCCACGAAACATTATGATTCTCTCGAAATTTCACCGGTACACATCCACAAGAACAAGAAATGCCACAAGGAAGCAATTCTTGCCCTCGGTGATGAAATCGTCACCCAGCTCCATTCCCGGAACCAGCTGATGAAGGTTGGGATGGTCCCGGAGAAGGCAGTCGTCGAGCAATAACTCTTTTATGGCAGGTCCGGACATTCATCGGGAGATCATCGACCTCCTCCTTTCCCGGAACACCCCCCCTTCGGACGTAACCCGGATCAAGGTGGAAGTCTGCAAACAGTACGGGCTCCCCACGATTCCCCGGAACTCCGAGCTGCTCGCGGCCGCCCTTCCCGGGGAGCGTGAACAGCTCAGGAAGATCCTCCTCGTCAAGCCTACCCGAACCCTCTCCGGCGTCGCACCGGTTGCGGTGATGACCTCCCCCGCCCCCTGCCCCCACGGGAAGTGCCTGCCCTGCCCCGGAGGTCCTCTGCACCCGTTCCAGTCACCCCAGTCCTACACCGGAGAGGAGCCTGCGGCACTCCGGGCCAGGGTGCATGGGTACGATCCGTACCGGCAGGTCAGGGCACGCCTGGAGCAATTCGAACTGCTCGGCCACCATGTGGACAAGGTCGAGTTGATCGTCATGGGAGGGACCATGACCGCACGCACCCCGGAGTACCAGGAATGGTTCGTCGCTTCCTGCGTCAGAGCCATGAACGAATACCGGGGCCATCCTGCCGCGGGGGATGCCGATACCGCGCCCCTGTTTCGGCAGAACGAGTATGCACCGGTCCGGTGCGTGGCAATCCCCTTCGAAACCCGGCCCGACTGGTGCGGGACAAAGGAGATCAACCGCATGCTCTCCCTCGGGG
>JAAEES010000100.1 GCA_013415575.1 Methanomicrobiales archaeon
TCGGTGGTATCGAAGATGCTTCCGGCAACACTGCCGGTATAGCTGAGTGTTATGAAATCTCCCTTCTGTATCGGCATGGAATCTGCACCTCTGTCTATATAACAACGAGAGGATGATACATAAACCTGTGGAAGGCTGATGTGAGATGCTCGAAGTCGAAATAAAAGCCCGCGTGGATGATCTCGCAAAGATACGGGAACGGCTGCTGCTCCTCCATGCCAGCCCGTCGGTCCGGATCCATGAGCACGATATCTACTATAATGCAACCGATCGTGATTTCGCGACTACCGATGAGGCGCTCCGGCTGCGGTATACCGAGGAAGGCTGCGTGCTCACCTACAAAGGCCCGAAGATGAAGGAGTTCAGGCTCAAGGCCCGCGAGGAGCTGAACACGGGTGTCGAGTCCGGAAATGTCATGGGGACGATCCTCGAACGGCTGGGGTACATCCCCGTTGCCGAGGTTGAGAAATGGCGGGAGTACTACGAGTACCGGGGAGCGCTGGTCTCGCTCGACGAGGTGAAGGGGCTTGGCACGTTTATCGAGATAGAAGCGCCGTCAGGCGCAACGCAGGAACATCCCCAGGAATTCGTCATGGAGATTGCAAAAGAGATCGGGGTGGAGGGAGAACCGATTCTCGCCTCCTATCTTGAACTGCTCCTCTCTAGACCGTGATCAGCTCGATCCCGATCGCTTTGGCCTCCGGGCCGAAGTGGATCAGGGCGCACTCCCCTGCCGCAGCCATGCCGGGGTTCACTACTTTGACTCCTTCAACCTCTGCAACACCCTTGTCCTCGTGAATATGGGCACAGCAGACCAGGTCGAACGCTGACAGGTGTTTCAGGACACTTTTACTCCCCACATGGTTCCCCCCTGCCCGGTCGAGTATCCCGAACGGAGGTGCGTGGGTGATCAGCACGTTGTGCATGGCCCGCTCCCGTTTGGGGATCACCGAGGACAGGATCTCGTCGATCTGCTGGTCGGTCAGTTCGAACGGGGTATTGAACGGGGTCGGGTTGGATCCCCCGATGCCGATAATGGAGATCCTCCCCAGGCCGATGTGGGCTGAGTGAAGGCAGACGCATTCTGAGTGTTCGAGAAATTCAACCATCTCACGCGGATCGCAGTTCCCGGGCACGGCAAAGGTCGGGACATCGATTCGCGAGAGGAGACTGGTTGCCGATTCTACAGGGCCCATATCGGTTATATCGCCCGCTATAAAGACCGCATCCGGATTCAGGTCCAGGAATGCGTCCAGTTTTCCGTATTCCCCATGGAGATCGGCCAGGAGGAGAACGTTTTCCATACCTTACTCAATCGGGTGTGGAATGAGAAAATCCTATCTCCAGGGATCGCCACGATCCGGTCAGCTTTCCGTTGAGGGCGAGGGATCCGAGCAGGTGGGAGAGTTCGCGGGAAAGCGGCCGGGGGAGAGATCGCGCAAGGGGGGTGCCGGGCAGGGGAAGAAAGGAATGGGCATGGATTTTACCGTACCGGGCAATCCAGCGGACCAGATCGGCCGTCGCCCGCTGGTCGTCATCGCTCTCGAAGGGAAATCCGACAATGATATCGACGACGGGGGTCAGGCCTGCCCCGGCACACTGTTCCACAGCGGCAACCACGTCTGCCGTCGTATGCCCGCGGCCGATGCGCTGCAGGACGGCATCGCTTCCGGACTGGGCGCCGAACTGGATGCTGGTATTCGCACAGTACCGGGTGATCAGACCGAGGGTCTCTTCCGTGACGAATTCCGGCCGTACCTCGCTTGGGAAGGTGCCGAAATAGATGTTGTTCGAGAGGGCTGACAGGAGCTCCCTGAGGCGGTCCGGACGCGGGCATCTTCCGTCTGACCCGTAGGCCAGGGCATTCGGGGAGACGAACCGGGCGTCCCGGTACCGGGAGGCGTACTTCACGATACTCTCCACGCTCCGGTGCCGCATGACCCTCCCGAATATCCGGGGGGTCTGGCAGTAGGCGCAGGAGAACGGGCACCCCCGCGAGATTTCGACGTAGCCTTTCATCTGCGAGAAGGCCGGATACGCATCGAGAATGACGGTCGATGCAGCGGGGGTATACCCTTCCTTCGTGGCGATTCCCGGGAGGGAGACCGCCCGCCCGTCCCTGATACAGGAGAGGAGTGCCGGGAGCAGGTATTCTCCCTCCCCCACCACCACGTAATCGGCGTACTCGCTGACCTGCCGCCAGCAGGCGGTGGCGTGCGGACCGCCGGCGATGGTGATGCAGTCCGCTTCCGCCATTTCCGGCGCCAGGTCCCGGACATTCAGGGAATTGAGGCTGTAGCAGGTGACATCGGGTGCGGGGCCGTCCGTCGGCTCGAGCAAAAACCCTTCCTGCTCGCAGGCGGCAAAGAGCGCAGCATAGGTATTCCTCGTCGGGCTGGTATACCGCCAGTGCACCTTCATATCCGGCTTTTCATCTCCCTTGTACCGGAAAAAGGGCACGGTCCGGGAATCACGCCCTGGTCCGGAAGGGGATGGGCATGTCCAGGGTCTTGTAGGTTTCCCCGGTATTGAGGGTCACCCATGCCTCCAGCCGGTCGGTCTCCCGGGAGCCCTGGAAGACCAGCTCCGCTCCCTTTACCGGAGGCAGGTGCTCGGTGGCGATCGTGCCATCGGCCCGGGTGAGACGGACCAGGATGTCGGTGACCGCGATCTGCCCCTCGCCACCGGCAAAGATGACGGTGATGGTGGCGTAGATGGGGTCTTTCTGGTTCACCTGGATGGTGACATCCTGCCCCGGAGGAAGGGTCTGGACCGGTCCGGGGGTGGGAACCGCAGATTTCCCGGCAGGGGACAGGGTGGTGCACCCCGCCACCAGGAGCATGGTTGCGGCCAGCAGGGTGAAAGCAATGAACGGGCGTTCCATAAAAAAACCTCTCGCCTCCATCCGGAATAAAATCAGCTTATGCTCCCGGTTCAGGGAGCAGGTCTCCCTCGTACGCCACCGTTCCCTCCGTCCCGTCAACCACCACCCGTGTTCCCGGGCGGAGCCGGCCGATCGCCACCTCAGGCTGGTCGACCATGGGGATATTCCCGATGATCGCCCCGACGGCTATGATGGGATCGGCCCGGGTATTGATGATGGCCGCCGGGGCCTTCCCGTTTCTCTGGAGCGCGTAGAGGACATAGGAACCAACGGTCGATCCTTTCCCGTGGTCGAAGGCAAGGACCGTTCCCGCGATGCTCCGGCCCTCCAGCGGATGACCTTTCTCCACGACCGTACCGGTCTCCGGGTCTACACCGGAAAGGAAGGATATGGGGGCGGGGCTTACCAGGAGCTCCCCGGCCCCGGTCCCCCGTGAGATTCCCCGCGCTCGGAATATCAAAATCACACCTAATAAATGTAGTGAAAACGAATATAATAGTAATATGGAAGACTCCATCCTCAATACGGGGGGCGACTCTGAGCTCACCTCAAAGCTGAAACTCCAGGACCTCGAGTCCCAGATTCTTGATCTCAAAGTCAGGAACGAGGAACTCGGGCGGGAGATCGCTCAGCTGCGGCGGGAGAATAACCAGCTCAAGAGGATGCCGCTCTTCGTAGCCGTCGTTGTCGATATCCTCGATTCGGGCGAAGTCTATCTCAGGCAGCAGGGCAACAACCAGGAATATATCACCACCGTGAACGAGGACCTCTTTCAGCAGCTCAAGCCCGGCACCAAGGTTGCGGTCAACAATGCCCTCTCCATCGTAAGGATTGTCGGCACGATCTTTGATTCCCGGGTCCGGGTCATGGAGCTCGATGAGTCGCCGGAGGTGACCTTCAGGCACATCGGCGGACTCGAAAAGGAGATCGAGGAGGTGCGGGAAGCCGTGGAGTACCCGCTCACCAAGCCGCACATCTATGAACAGGTGGGGGTTGATCCGCCCAAGGGTATCCTGCTGTACGGGCCGCCGGGAACCGGGAAGACCCTGATAGCAAAGGCCGTTGCGCACGAGGCAAAAGCGACCTTCATCCGGATGTCCGGGAGCGAACTGGTTCACAAGTATATCGGTGAAGGGGCCCAGCTGGTCAGGGAGCTCTTCTCTCTTGCCCGGGAGAAGTCCCCCTCCATCGTGTTCATCGACGAGATCGATGCGGTCGGAAGTACCCGGACCAATGACGGGACATCGGGCAGCGCGGAAGTGCAGCGCACCCTGATGCAGCTCCTCGCCGAGATGGACGGATTTGACACCCGGGGGGACGTCAGGATCATGGCCGCCACGAACCGGGTGGACATGCTCGATCCTGCCCTGCTCCGGCCCGGCCGGTTCGACCGGGTCATCGAGATTCCCCTGCCGGATGCGGCAGCCCGGAGGGAGATCCTCACGATCCACTCGCGAAAGATGAAGCTCAAAGGGGTTGACCTTGACCGGATCGTGGAGATGACCGAGAACACGACCGGCGCCGAACTCCAGGCGGTCTGCCGCGAGGCCGGCATGATGGCGGTCCGCAGGGAAGCCACCGGCGTCTCGCAGGATGACTTCGAGAAGGCGGTCAGGAAGGTCAAGGCCGAGGTTGTCCCCGACCTGCGGATGTACACCTGATCCCTCTCCCCCCGAACCCTTTTTTTACGCCAGTTACAAAACAGGCTATAAATCCCCTGGCCACGAATATCACTCCAGGTGCCTGCTGAATGATCGTCCTCTTCCTCCCCAGGGAGGGTGTGGCTCTCTACCGCGAACTCATCGCTTCGGAAACCAGCAGGGATGCTCTCCGGTTCTACCGGCCGAAAGAGACCTCCAGCGGCGTGGAGATTACGGTGGCAACGCTCAGCGGCGCTCTTGCCCTCGCTGCCGATCTCCGCTGGTACGTGAAGCGGTACATGCGGGGAGTCCTCTTCGAGATAGCACCGGGCATCTACAGTTCCC
>JAAEES010000008.1 GCA_013415575.1 Methanomicrobiales archaeon
TGATAATATGGCATCGTTCCTGATCCTGATCATTCTTGAATTCTTCCTCATCCTCTTCCTCGCTCTCGGTTACCTTATCCGGTTCCGGGGTAGAGTGGATATCATTGCAGGCTATAAGGAGGGAAGAATCAGGGATCCTGCAGCTCTCTCCCGACTTATTGGCAACAACCTTCTGCTGCTCGGGGCCCTGGCCGCCCTGTCATTTGTCCTGGTGCTGGCATTTCCGGAGTATGAGGTGGTTATCTTTCTCCTCTTTGCGGTGATCATGGTGCCGGTGATCGGTATCGGTTCCGCCATCCTGGGCAGGCGCTACCTGAAGAAGTGACACGCCGGCAGGTCTCTTCTCAGCGCCGGATTGCGGATACCAGTTCTTCAGGACTGCAACCCTCCTCAAGGGGTATAAACCAGACGTCCGGTTCTTTCACGATAAAAAGGGCAATGGGAGTGACCGATCCGATAACCCCGGTCTCTGCTCTTCCGCAGAACTGTCTGAGAACCGGGAGAATGGTGAATCCTACACATTCGACCGGCACTCCGCACCTGATTTCCGGGAAGCTCATGCTCGAGCCCCCTTCCGTTGCGGACTGGCGAAGGCCACCAGGTGCCAGGTCCGGGGACTGAGAAACAGACGGATTACAAGGGCAGGAATAACCAGTGGGCAGTCAACCCGGAGGTCGCACCTGCAGGACCCCTCGAGCAGCTCACGGTCGAAGACCGGGGATACAGAGAGTAATACCCTGCGGTCCTGCATGACAACCGGCCGTATCGCGGTATAGCAGCCAAAGGCCATTCCTGTCACGGCCGGACTTGAGAAACCAAACCGGATATCACAGGCAAGTCTCCTGATACGGGTATGGCGGACCAGAGCCCTGATGATCCGCATCACAGCCGGTTTGAGCATCAGGATTTCCCTGAGGAGTTCACCGGTGGTCCTGAAATCCCATGCCGCTTGTGGCTCACCAGCTCTTGCGCCAGGTTCAACCACCTGACTCCAGATCCTGGTTTTCCCTATCAGGATATCGAGGACGGGGTTCCCGTTCCTGTATTTCATCCTGATCGAGAACAGGCACCACGATGCACCGGCACACAGGGATGTGGACAAGTCCTGATGTTCAAAAACGAGTGATATATCGAGCGGGATAAGGCAGATGAGATACAGGGCCGCAGCAATGAACCCGATGAGAAGAAACGTGAAGAGGACTGCGGCCGCCATGGAGGTCCCCGGCAGGGAAAAGCGGTTATTTCTCCTCTTTCTTTCCAGACATCTCTTTTACGGCAGAGAGGACCTGCGGGGCGAGTGACTCGGCGATGGTTGAGATAACCCTGACGACAGGACTCTCTTTCCGGAGCGACATCACCTGGATCCCCTCGATGCCCTTGATATCCTTGTGCACAACGACCAGCGCCACCGGGGAGATCCCCCCGCCGCCTCCCGCGCCCGAACCACTGCCTTTCTTTTCGGCACCTTCTCCCATGCCTGCACCAAAGCCGAATCCGAATTCGGCAATAGGAATTACTAACCGATCACCCAGATCGAGAGGTGTTCCGATGATATGGGCCGGTGAGAGGAGCTTTTCGAGTTCGTCAGTGGTCATCTTCAGCATCTCGTCTCCAGACATTTATTCTCCCTCGGGCAAATGTAGGTGGAGGAATCATAATAATATTACTCATTTGGGGAGATTCCTTTCATACAGAGGCTGATACCGCATGAAGATCCGGCCCGTGAAGGGGTGATGGAGCCGTATAGTGATGCCGCCACTCACCACGAATCAGGTCTGTTGGTTGTTTCCGTTGATACTCTCCGTGCACGGGTCAGGCGGGACGAGAAAAAGAGCGGGGAGTGGTCCCTCACCAGCTGATGAAGAGAGACTTGGTCCGTGTGTAACCCTGGAAAGCCTGGAGCCCGTTCTCCCGTCCAAGACCGCTCTCCTTGACACCCTCGAAGGGGATTTCGGGCGGGAGGGTAAGGTGCTTGTTCACCCAGACGACACCGGCCTCAACCCGCGAGAATACCTCATGGGCAACAGCCAGATCCCGGGTCCAGACCGATGCCCCGAGCCCGTATCGGGTCTCATTCGCCCGGCAAATACCCTCATCGAGATCCCTGATCACGGTGACGGGAAGCACGGGGCCAAAAACCTCCCTGGTCATAAGCGGGCAGTCTGGATCCGGGTCCCCCACCAGGGTCGGAGGGTAGAAGAACCCCCTCTCGTACCCGGGTCCTGAAAGGGGTGATCCCCCGGTAAGAATCGTCCCCTGGCTCTTCTCTTTCACACTCTCCACCACCGAGATGATCCGTTCGAGCTGGGCCTTTCCCGAGAGCGGCCCCATCTCGACTGAAGGATCGGAGCCGTCTCCCACGACCAGGGATTCAGCTCTCTTTCGGAGGCGTGCGATGAACTCGCGTGCAATATCCTCATGGACAAAGAGCCTTTTCACAGCAGTGCAGGTCTGGCCGGCATTATAAAACCGTCCCCGTACTGCCCCGTCCACTGCTTTCCCGATATCGGCATCCTTCCAGACAATCATCGGATCTGAGCCGCCAAGCTCGAGGTGGATTTCCGCGAGCCGGGACCCGGCCAGTTCCCGGACCCGGTCGCCGGTTTCCATGTCACCCGTGAATGAGATCTTCCTGATCCCCGGGTGCTTCACCAGTCCCTCCCCCACAACATCACCCCTGCCGGTGACGATATTCAGCACCCCCGGGGGGAGGCCGGCCTCTTCCATGAGAGCGGTGACCGAGAGGCTGGTCAGGGGGGTTGCTGAGGCCGGTTTGAAGACCAGCGTATTACCCGCCAGGAGGGCAGGCCCAACTTTCCATCCCATGAGGATGACCGGCATGTTCCAGGGGACGATCGCCCCGCAGACGCCGAGCGGGTCATGCCGCACCAGGCAGTCCCCGGCAGAACCAAGGCCGATATATTCACCGTGCATGGCCCCGGCAATCCCGGCATAGAATTCGAGGATATTGGCAAAGCCACGGACCTCATCGACGGCATCGCGGACAGGTTTCCCCTGCTCAGCGGTGAGTAGTGAGGCGAGATCATGGGAGTGCTCCCGCACGCTCGCTGCTGCCTGGAACAGTATCATCCCCCGATCCCGCACCGTCCGTCCGGCCCACGCATCGAAAGCAGTTTCAGCGGCACGCACCGCATCATCAACCTCGTAGATAGTCCCCTCAGGCACCCGGTCGATCTCGATGCCGGTTGCCGGGTTGATAACCGGCATCCGGGCATCATCGGTCGAAGAGACGTCTTTGCCCCCAATCCGCATCTGCATAGAGAGGAAACGGCATGCACGGACTTAACCGCTCCGGGAGATGAAAGGGATCAATCTGCTGCTTCCGTCACGCCACCGCAGTTCGGGCGTTATGCAATTGTCGTGGAGCCTCAGGACTGGGAATCCTTAATGAGCTCTTCACTCAGACTGAATGTCCGGGGTTGGCATGGCAGAGGTGTTTGTGCTTAAAACGACCGACCGCACAGGGGGTATCACTCAGGTATTCGAAGCAGTCGGGCCGGATATCGCCGGAAAAGCGGTGGTGTTCAAGGCAAATTACAATAGTGCTGATCCGTTTCCGGCCTCAACGTATCCGGATACACTTCAGGCAATCGCCAACGAGATCATGAACAGGGATCCGATATCACTCTCACTAATTGAGCGGAGCGGCATGGGATCCACGCGCCGGGTCCTTGAGCATTGCCGGGTTTATGAAAACCTCACCCCCCTCGGTGTGGATATCGTCGTGCTGGATGATCTTCCCGCATCCGGCTGGAGTCATATATCCCGTGAGGGAACACACTGGAGAACAGGTTTTTCTCTCCCGAAACAGCTGCTCTCTTCCGGAGCGGTTGTTCAGACCTGTTGCTTAAAAACCCACCGATTCGGGGGGCATTTTACCCTGTCGCTGAAAAATTCAGTCGGCCTGGTGGCAAAGACCCTGCCTGGCAGTACCTATGACTATATGCACGAGCTCCATAGCTCCCCGTTCCAACGGCAGATGATCGCGGAGATCAACCGGGCGTATCCGGTGGATGCGGTTATCATGGATGCCGTTGAGGGATTTGCCAGTGGCGGGCCTGAAGACGGGAAGCGGATTGCCCCCGGGCTCCTGCTTGGAAGCCGGGACCGGGTAGCCATCGATGCAGCGGGAGTAGCGCTCCTGCGATCATACGGCTCCACGCCCGAAGTGATGAACGGCCGGATATATTCCCTGGATCAGATAGCACGGGCAGCTGAGCTGGGGGTGGGTTGTGCAGATCCCCGGGAGATTGAATTGATCCCTCTCAACGAAGAGAGCCGGTATGATGCAGACAGGATCGCGAAAATCATTAGGGAGGAAGGATGACCGCCGCAATCATTTTTTTGTATCATTCCTTATTCGGGAGAAGAGGTGGATGTGCATGAGAATCGGAATTCTTGGGGACACCCATGATCATCTGCCCAATATCAGACACGCGGTGGGCATGCTGAACCGTGAAGCGGACGGTCTCGTTCTTCACACCGGGGATTTCATCTCGCCCTTTGTAATACCGGAACTCGCCGGACTTGACGGGACGGTAATCGGGGTCTATGGGAATAATGACGGAGACAGGGATCTCCTGAGAACACGGTGCGGAGAGAGTGGCAATGTTCGGATAGAGGGAAATTTTTACGAAATGGAGTATGACGGACTGCGCATTGCCCTGCTCCACGGGCACGAGAAGGCTCTGCTTGCCGACCTGATTGAGAGCGGGCTCTTCGATCTGGTGGTACACGGGCATACCCACCGGGCATCAGTCTCGGCCCGGGGGAAAACACTGGTGATAAACCCTGGCGAGGTGTGCGGGTACCTCACCGGTTCCCCAACCTGCGCCCTCTATGACACCCGAAGCCGGGACGGGGTGATCCTCCCCCTTTTTAGCGAATAAAAATCGCGAGATTCATACCTGATAACGTCTTATTGTTAGCCTTATGCAGAAATCGATCGGAGTTATCGCGGGAGTACTGGTGTTTATCGTAATATCGCTGCTTCCCCTTGATCCCGTATCGATTCCTCCGGAAGCAAAGTATGCCGCTGCGGTGACCGGCCTGATGGTTGTCTGGTGGCTGACCGAGGCAATTCCTATCTATGCGACAGCGCTGGTCCCGCTGGTTCTTTTTCCAATTCTGGGGATCCTGACCCCAAAAGAGGCAGCGGTCTCCTATGCGGATCAGACCGTCTTCCTCTTCATGGGCGGGTTTTTTATCGCTGCTGCCATGATGCGTTGGAATCTCCACAAACGAATAGCGCTCCATGTGATCGAGCTCTTCGGCAGCGGACCGCGAAAACTGATCCTCGGGTTCATGGCTGCCACTGCCTTCCTCTCCATGTGGATCTCCAACACGGCCACGGCTATGATGATGATCCCCATTGCGATGGCTCTGGTGGCAACGCTCATGCCCGAAGCAATTTCCGATCAAAATGGAGGGAGTAAAGAACAGAAGCAGTTTGCCACCTGCCTCCTCCTTGCCGTTGCCTACGCGGCAACCATCGGGGGCATGGCCACGCTCATCGGAACGCCACCGAATGGGATCCTGGTTGCCCAGCTCTCTAATATCTTCCCCGAGGCACCAAGCATCGATTTCTTCTCGTGGATGATCTTCGCCGTCCCCTTCATGGTGATCTTCCTCGCCATCGCCTGGTTCTGGCTCACCTACGTCGCTCACCGAAACCTGCCCCGGGTTATCTCGGGGAGCAGGGAGGTTATCCACCATGAACTGACCGGGATGGGACCGCTCGGGACTGGTGAACGGTGGACACTCCTTATCTTTTCCCTGGTCGCCCTTGCCTGGATTTTCCGCGCTGAAAAGACCATCGGTGACTTTGTCATCCCCGGTATCAATACCTATATCCCCGGGGTGAGCGATGCGACCATCGCCATAACCGGGGCACTCCTCCTGTTCCTGCTTCCCGTCGACCTTGAAAAAGGTATCTTCACCCTCGATTGGGAATCTGCACGGAAGATCCCGTGGGGGGTCCTCATCCTCTTCGGTGGCGGTATCTGCCTCTCCGAGGGTATCATCGCCAGCGGACTCGCAAAGCTCATCGCCTCATCATTCACGGTGCTGCATGTGCTGCCACTCATCCTGATCGTGCTCCTCATAACCCTGTTAATCACCTTCCTCAATGAGGTGGTCTCGAATACGGCAATCGCCTCGATCATGGTCCCGCTGATGGCTATCACCTCGGTGACCATGGGGATCAACCCCATGTTCCTGATGGTCGCTGCGGCACTGGCCTCCTCACTCGGGTTCATGCTCCCCGTAGGGACACCCCCCAATGCCATCGCCTACGGAACAGGGTATATCTCCACAAAGGAGATGGCCCGCGCAGGGTTTGCCCTCAACATCATCGGCTGTATCCTGGTAACCCTCTTCATGACCCTGGTTGTCCCTATGGCACTCGGGCTCTCACCTGAAATTCCGGCATGGGCGGTACTGCCCGGCATGTGATGGATTACAGGTCTGAGAGGAGTAGTGCCATCCGGTCGAAGATTGCCGATACCTCTTTTTCGGCCAGAGCGCAGTTGCAGTAACCAGTGGCAAGACTGAGTGAACCGCGGCAGGTACTTGCGGCAATGCCAAACCCGGGGGGATACTCAACAGGGGGGAGCATCCAGGCCTCTGCAACCGGGATCAGACCATAGTCGAGGACACTCTCAGGGATGACCCCCAGATTGGAGAAGAAAGGATTTTTTTCCCTCCTGCCTTCGCGGGTCTCCTGCTCGAGCTTCTGGAGATATCGCTTCATCCGTTCGTACCCTCCGGAGAAGTCTCTGTAGATCCGTTCAGCTGCCCCGATGCCGGCATGCCCCTGTTTCCGCTCTTCCATAGCAGCATGGACCCGGTTGATCACGGTGAAGAGGGGTAGACCCGGCTCAGCCATGACCGGGACTTCAAACGCGACCGAAAGGTTGGCGAGTGAAGGGAAGGAGTCAGGTGAGAGGTAACGCCGGAGATCGATAGAGGTGAGCACCGGGAGTGCATTTATCCTGAGTTCGGGCACCGATTCGGCCAGCGCAAGGGTAAATGCGGAAAGGAGCACATCGTTCACCGTCACCCCCAGCGTTCCGGCCCTGGCCTTGATGGACGTCAGGATGCCAGGGTGAAAACGGACCACCTTGTACCCCGGATCCCGTATTGTGCAGGATCGCATGGGAAGGCTCCATGAACTCACCTGGTCCCCGTATCTTAGGAATGCCTCTTCCCGCTCTGTCGGAGAAAAGAGCCGGAGCAGGCTCTCAAAGGACCGGTCATGGGAGTTTTTCAATGGCAGGAACTGGGCCGGAGCAGACCGTGCATGGTAGAGCCGGGCTATCCGGCTTCCGAACGATTTGACGCCATATGCATCACTGATGGTGTGATTTACAGAAATGCAGAGAAGATCGTGGTCCGACCTGATGAGCCGGACTCGCGCCTGTGGGCCTGTTGCCGGATCAAGGGGTTCGGTGAGGAGCGCCCGGAGTGTGGCATCAGGATCCGTGGTCGTGATAACAGCATAGGTCCGACCCACTGCATCGGGGTCGGGTATGAAGTGCGGTGGTTCCCCTTCCTGAAAACGCATGGTCGTCAGTGGTTCGGCCTCGCATGCGGACCGGACTGCGACGGCGAGCACCGGCTCGCTGAGCCTGCCGCCAAAACGGATGACCAAATGGATCATCTGGTCCCAGATCGTGGAGAGGAGAAAGTTCCACTGGTCGTTGATAGTTGCCGGGATACATTCACCCCTCCCTTCATCGTCCATCTGGGCAGTCCTCATAAAAACATTGACTCTATTCTTCCGTATTCTTCGTTTTACGGGAATATAATTCCCGGGGATAGACCGCAGAAAAATGTTCGGACGCTTTCACCACTTTTCCTGGGAAATTCCCGGTACCGACGGATGAAAAATCAGGATAGTAACCGGCCTATGGCGGAACCGGGCGGTCTTTTCACCACATCAACTACCGTTCTTATACAACAATGTATATAAATATACAATCCCCACCTACTTACATGGATACTAAAATCTTCATGTGCGAAGATGAGATGCCGCGACAATGGTACAATGTCATGGCCGATCTCCCCACACCGCTGGACCCTCCCCTTCACCCGGCTACCCAAAAACCGGTGACACCCGATGATTTGAAAGCCATCTTTCCTATGGAACTGATCAGACAGGAGATGAGCCCGGACCGCTTTATCGATATCCCTGAAGAGGTGCTCGATATCCTGCGTCTCTGGAGGCCGAGCCCGCTCTACCGTGCCCACCGGCTTGAGAAAGCACTCAAAACCCCGGCACGGATCTATTACAAGTGGGAAGGGGTCAGTCCTCCCGGCAGCCACAAGCCCAACACGGCGGTTCCACAGGTCTACTACAATATGAAGGAAGGTATCGAGCGGATCGCCACCGAGACCGGTGCCGGCCAGTGGGGATCTGCGCTCGCGTTTGCAACCATGCTCTTTGGCCTGCAGGCCACGGTATACATGGTCCGGTCAAGCTACACCCAGAAACCTTACCGCAAGTCCATGATGCAGGTCTGGGGGGCAGAGTGCATCCCGAGCCCCAGCACCAAGACCAACTCAGGACGTGCCGTTCTTGAAAAGTATCCCGATACCCCGGGGAGCCTCGGTATCGCCATCTCCGAAGCAGTTGAGGATGCGGCGACCCATGATAACACCAATTACTCGCTTGGCTCCGTGCTGAACCATGTCTGCCTCCACCAGACGGTCGTCGGCCTTGAAGCACGTGAGCAGATGGCATCGGTTGAAGCGTACCCGGATGTTGTTGTCGGGTGCGTTGGCGGGGGTTCTAACTTTGCCGGCGTTTCGTTCCCGTTTGCCGGCGACAAACTGACCGGGAAACACCCTGACGTAGATATCATAGCGGTTGAGCCGGCATCCTGCCCGACCTTGACCAAGGGGTTATTTACCTACGATTACGGGGATGTTGCCGGCCTCACACCCCTCCTGAAAATGTATACCCTCGGGCATGATTTTGTTCCGCCGTCCATCCATGCCGGAGGACTCCGGTACCACGGGGACTCGCCCATTCTCTCCCGTCTCGTCCACGACGGGGTAATCCGTGCCGTATCCTACCACCAGAATGAAGTCTTTGAGGCAGCGCAGACTTTCGCCCGGACGGAGGGGATCATCGTGGCGCCCGAGACATCCCATGCGGTGAAATCGGTCATCGATGAAGCCCTGAAATGCCGGCAGAGCGGCGAAGCAAAGACCATTCTCTTCAACTGTTCGGGCCACGGCAATTTCGACATGTCCGCCTACGATGCATTCTATGCCAAACAGCTGGTCGATTATGAATACCCGGAACAGTTGATCAAAGAATCCTTGTCGCGCCTTCCGAAGCTGGGGTGAGCCAGGGAAATAGTTCCACATTTTGGTATTATATCTACCAATAACCACAATACCATACCACGCTCTTTTCTGATCATGAAAACCATCGGCTTCGTCGTCAACCCTGTTGCCGGAATGGGTGGGGCCGTGGGGCTGAAAGGAACAGATGGAAAGGTTGGCGAAGCATTCCGCCGTGGGGCTCGACCGATGGCTGCTTCACGGGCCCGTGAAACGATGGAGAAGCTTAAAAATGCCCCGTTCCGCTACGTCACATGCTCGGGACCTATGGGCGAGGATGTGCTCACTGGTGCGGGTATTTCCGGATTCCGTGTTGTCTACCGGCCCCCTCCGGTTACCACAGCGGTGGATACCCGTGAAGCCTGCAGGGCATTTCTCCGGAACGGGGTTGATCTGGTCCTCTTCTGCGGTGGTGACGGAACGGCGCGGGATCTGTACGATGTAGTATCCGACACCATCCCCCTCCTCGGTATCCCGGCCGGCGTCAAGATGTATTCGGCGGTATTCGCGGTGAATCCCGTGGCGGCCGCAGAGATTCTCAGCTCTGGCGCTTCATCCCACTTCCATATTCGCGATGCCGAAGTGATGGATGTGGATGAGGAGGCATACCGGCACGGGGAACTCAAAGCAACGCTCTACGGGTACGCGAAGAGCCCGTACCTCCCAGGTCTTGTCCAGGGTGCAAAGCAGGTCTTCGAAGACCAGGATGAGGATCTGGCAAAGGCCGGGATCGGGCAGTTCATCGCAGAGGTCATCCGGGGAACCCCGGATATCCTCTATATTATCGGGCCGGGAAGCACAACGGGAGCGATTGCACATGAGCTGGGGGTGGACAAGACCCTGCTCGGGTTTGATGCGATACAGGACGGAAGAATGGTTGCATCTGACCTGAATGAGGAAGGGATGCTGGCCCTCCTTGCCGGAGAGGGACGGGCCCGGCTGGTGATCAGCATCATCGGGGCACAAGGGTCGGTGATCGGCAGGGGAACCCAGCAGGTGAGTCCCCGCGTTCTTCGAAAGATCGGTATCGGGAATGTCATAGTCATCGCCACGCCCCATAAACTGGCAGAGACTCCGCTCCTCTTTGTGGACACCGGGGACCAGGATCTTGATGCTGCATTCGGGGAATATCTCTCCGTGGTCTCGGGTTACCATATCGCACAGCGGAAAAAAATTGGATCTGGGAATGCCCCCATGTGACCGGTTCAGGCCGGATCAGCATATTCGCCGGCCATGCCGAACCTTTATAGGTCTCTTTTCCCACCCTCTGGATAAGATATCTATGGAGGAAATTACGATTGTCACCGTGCCCCCGCAGACCGTCCTCGGAATCCGGAAGAAAGGCCATTACCGCCAGATCGCCGAGCTGCTCCCTGAAATCGCGATCTATGCCCTGGAGAAGGGCGTCCCCCTTACCGGTCCCCCGATATTCCTCTGCCACGAGTGGTCGAAGGAAGAGGCAATGAACGCGGACCGGGAAGGGAGTGCCGATATAGAGGTTGCCTTCCCTGTTCCACAAGGTTCCCGGCCCGGACCCGGAATGAACGTTTACACCCTCCCGGGTGGCAGGATGGCCCGGATTGTTCACCTGGGTCCCTACGAGGCTTGTGAACCCACCTATCTGAAGCTGTTTGCATGGATTGAGGAACAGGGAATGAAGATCACGGGGCCGATCCGTGAAATCTACTATAACGATCCCCGGGAAGTCTCCCCTGATGAAATCATGACCGAGATTCTTGCTCCGATTATGGAATATGGTTCTTAGCATACAACAAAGTATAAATATATACGTCAATGTATAACTATATACATGACAGGTGAGCCGAAACACCAGGTGATGCCCCTGGACTGGAGTCCGCCGTCACTCCGACGGCATTCTATATCAAGCCCGATAAATTACCCAGAAAACCATCTCTCCTAGTTCTTCCGGTAACCGAAGCTGTTCCGCTCCCGGCCTGCGATCCCTACACCCTCTACCGTGCTCTTGGTCTCGGGAAAGGGTATATCCTGGAGTCCATGGAAGGGCTTCCCCGCCGGGCAGTCAGGTCCATCATCGGTCTTGAACCCCGTATGATAATCTCCCTCAATGAAAATCCAGCATGTGAAGGAGACCCGCAACTGGTATCCCTCCTTTCTAATCCGGAAGGGAGGGATCCCGTGAGCCGGCTCCGGAATCTCACGGAAAGGTTGTCCCCGGCAGATGCCCATTTAGGATTTATCGGCGGGTTTGTGGGGTACTGCGCCTATGACATGGTGAGTGCCCTGACCGTTGGCAGGGTTCAGGCAGGAAGGGGAGATGGCCACCTGGCCCGGTTCATGCTCTCCACGCGGGGAATTGTGTACGACCATGTGCAGGGAACCTGCACACTCTTTGACAATCTTCTCCTGGAGCCGGGAGAAAAACCTGACAAGGCGTTCGCAGAGGCCCGGGAACGGATCAGGATGCTCCGTGGACAGATAGCATCCGTCACGCCGGAAAATGCCGGACGCCCTGCCGGGGAAGGCTCCCGGAATTTACCATTCACGTCATCCCTGAGCTGTGACGAGTTTGAGGAACGAGTGCGGAAGGCGCAGGAGTATATCGCGGCCGGGGACATCTTCCAGGTAGTCCTTTCCCGGAAGATCTCCTGCCCCTTTTCCGGGGATCCTCTCGCAGCCTACGGGGCCATCAGGGAAATCAATCCCTCCCCCTATCTCTACTTCCTTGATTTCGGTGATGAGATTATCGTCGGCTCCAGCCCCGAAATGCTGGTCCGGTCAGAAGGAAGAGTGATCCAGACCGTTCCGATTGCCGGCACACGACCCCGGGGGAGAGACGAGCAGGAGGATGACCATCTGGGGTGTGAACTGCTCGCTGATGAGAAAGAACGGGCCGAACACCTGATGCTCGTAGACCTGGCACGAAACGATATCGGAAGGGTATCGGCATTTGGATCCGTTTCGCTCCCGGAATTTTTCGAGCTGGAGAAGTTCTCCCATGTCCAGCACATCGTTTCACGGGTAACCGGTGAACTTGCCGAGGGCTATGACCGTTTTGATGCCCTTGCCGCCTGTTTCCCTGCCGGCACGGTGAGCGGTGCACCAAAGATCCGGGCCATGCAGATTATTGCAGAATTAGAGCCCCATCCGCGGGGATTATATGCAGGGGCGGTTGGATATGCCGGTTTCAATGACCTCCTCGAGTTTGCTATCGCTATCCGGACACTCCGGGTCAGCGGAGGAATGGCCGAGTTCTCAACCGGCGCCGGGATCGTTGCTGACTCCGTGCCCAGGCGGGAATTTGAGGAGACCGAACAGAAAGCCCGCGCCATGGTGTATGCTGTTTCCCGGGCGGGTGGTGGGCAATGAAGGTCGCCATCATCGACTGTTATGACAGTTTTACCTATAACCTGTTCCAGCTGGTCGGCCGTCTGGGGGCAGAACCGGTCCCGGTCCTCTCGGATGAACCGCTCGAGCGGGTCCGGGCTGTGGACCCTGACCGGATCATCCTCTCTCCCGGTCCCGGGACACCGGATGACTCGGGGATCTGCCCTGAGGTGATCCGGGAGTATGCCGGAACAGTCCCCATCCTCGGAGTCTGCCTCGGCCACCAGACCATCATCCAGACGTTCGGCGGGACGATCCGCAGGATGGGGAGGCCGGTTCATGGGAAAACGAGCAGCATCATCCATACCGGTGAAGGCATCTTTGCGGGCATACCGAGCCCCTTCACCGCAACCCGTTACCACTCGCTGGCGGCAGCAGAGGAGGCCATACCCCGGGAATTCGGGACCCTTGCCTATGCTGCAGAAGACAGGTGCGTGATGGCAGTCTCCCACCGGAACCTGCCCCTCTACGGCATCCAGTTCCACCCTGAGAGCATCATGACACGGGAAGGAGCCCACCTCATGAGTAACTTCCTGTCCAGGGGTGCATGATGCAGGCGGCGCTTGCGAGACTTGCCCGGGGACAGGACCTTTCCAGCATGCTGGCGATGGAAGCGATGGAAGAGGTAGCGTCCGGCCGGGCAACCGAAGCCCAAATCGCATCCCTCATCACCGCACTCCGTGTCAAGGGGGAATCCGCAGAGGAGATTGCATCGTTTGCGCGGGTCCTGCAGGGACATGCCCGCGCTGTCAGTCCCAGGGTTGGCGGCATGCTGGTCGACACCTGCGGGACCGGTGGCGATGGTGCAGGGACATTCAATATCAGTACCGCTGCAGCCATCGTGGCAGCGGGTGCGGGAGTGCCGGTGGTCAAGCATGGGAACCGGAACGTGAGCAGCTCGTGCGGTTCGGCCGATGTGCTGGAAGCCTTGGGGGTGGCGGTCGATCTCCCACCGGAGAGGTCATGCGCAATCATCGAGGAGATCGGGATCGGGTTCCTCTTTGCCCCTGTGTATCATCCTGCACTCAGGCATGCAGCGAAGGTACGGCATGAACTAGGCTTCTCCACGATCTTCAATCTCCTTGGCCCCCTCCTCAATCCTGCAGGAGCCCCTGCCCGGCTCTGCGGGGTGTATCACCCCGACCTCATCTCAAAATTTGCTGTCTCCCTTCAGTCACTCGGTGCTGAGCGGGCCATGGTGGTTCATGGAGATGGACTCGATGAGATAACAGTCTCCGGACCGACGCTTGTCGCAGAAATCGATCGGGATACGGTAACAAATTACATCCTCATCCCCGAGGACTTCGGTTTCAGTCGTTCCCCTCTCTCGACCCTTGCCGGGAGCACTCCTGCAGAAAACGCACGCACCATCCGGCAGATCCTTGACGGGAAAGAGGGTCCGGCACGTGATGTGGTGGTCATGAATGCCGGAGCCGCGATCTACCTTGGCGGACTCGTTTCCGATTATGCTGCAGGGATATCGCGGGCGGAAGAAGCCATCGATTCGGGTGCTGCGACAGGAAAGCTGGATGCCCTGGTGGTCGCCAGCGGAGGGGTACCATGATCCTCGACCAGGTTATCAGAGCTACTGCCGGAAGAGTAGCCGGACTTCCCCGGAATCCCGGAGAGTCCCCTTTGAAACGGGATCACCACAGTCTCCATGCCGCTCTCGGGCGAAGAGGCGGGCGGAATGCCATTATCGCCGAGATCAAGTTTGCCTCTCCGTCCCGGGGGAAAATCCGGGCGGAGATCGACCCCGCGGGGCTGGCTGTTGGAATGGCATCAGCAGGCAGCGCTGCGCTCTCGGTGCTGACCGAGCCGTACTTCTTCAATGGCCGTCCGGAATTCATCCCGATCATCCGTGCCAGAGTCACGGTCCCCATTCTACGCAAAGATTTCATCATTGATGAACGGCAGCTGGCAGAGAGCAGGATTCTGGGAGCCGATGCCGTCCTTCTCATCGCGGGAGTACTCGGAGACGGCCTTCCGGACATGGTTGACGCTGCATTTGCTTACGGTCTTGAACCGCTTGTAGAAGTTCACACCGCAGATGAGGTGAAGGCAGCGCTGGGGACCGCAACCCGTATGGTCGGGATAAATAACCGTGATCTCAATACATTCCGCATCGATCTCTCCACCACCCTGCGGCTGGCCCCGCTGGTCCGCGATGCCGGTCTTGTTGCGGTTTCCGAGAGTGGTTTCCTCTGGCCCTGTGATGTCCGGGGACTCCGGCACCTGGCAGACGGCTACCTTATCGGGTCGGCGATCATGGCGGCACAGGACCCGCAAAAAGCATTGGAGGGATTTGTATTCGCGTAAAGATTTGCGGTATTACCACGCCGGATGATGCCTCCATTGCCGAAGCGGCAGGAGCAGACCTCATCGGAGTCGTGCTCCATTCAGTATCGCCACGTTGTGTAGCTCCGGAAATGGCCCGGGAGATCTTCAATGCAGTCCCGGCTATGACCAGGGTCTGCGTAACCCACTCCACACGAGCGGAGGACCTGCAGGAGATCTGTGCCCTCCGGCCCGATGCCATCCAGGTCTCCGGTTCTGCCGCGGTTCCACTATCGTGCAGGGCACGGGTAATCCGGATGGTTGCCCCGGGCGAGGCTGTTCCTATGGATGCTGATGGTCTCATCGTGGACGGGAGCCATGGAAGCGGGCGCCCCTATGATGTGGCGTTTGCTTCCGCTGTTATTTCCATATCCCGGGTCCCGGTGTTCCTCGCCGGGGGTCTCACTCCCGGGAATGTTGCAGTGGCAATCCAGGCAGTGCGGCCCTCCGGCGTTGACGTGGCAAGCGGAGTCGAGCTTGCTCCGGGAAAGAAGGATCCCGAAAAGGTGCAGGCTTTCGTAGAAGCGGCAAAAAGGGTGATTATATGACTGTCTCCACCCGATTCGGCCCATACGGTGGTCGGTTTGTTCCCGAGACCCTGATGGCAGCGCTTGAGGAGCTCGATGAGGCATACCGGACCATCGTCCCATCAGCGGATTTCCGAAATGAGATGGAGTATTACCTGCAGGAGTATGCCGGGAGGGAAACCCCGCTCACCTTCTGCAGGAACCTGTCCCGGGATCTCTCCTGCAGGGTGTACTTAAAACGGGAAGATCTCCTCCATTCCGGAGCCCACAAGCTGAACAACGCACTCGGGCAGGCGCTGCTTTCCCGGTTCATGGGAAAGCGGCGAATCATCGCTGAAACCGGAGCCGGCCAGCACGGGGTCGCCGCAGCCATCGCCGGAGCAGCGCTCGGGCTTTCAGTAGAGGTGTACATGGGGGTCGAAGATATGGAACGGCAGGCCCTCAATGTGGCGCGTATGCGGATGCTCGGGGCAGAGGTGCGTCCGGTAACTTCCGGTTCCCGTACCCTCAAGGATGCCATCAACGAAGCGCTCCGTGACTGGGTGGCAAATGTCAGGGATACCCACTACCTGATCGGGTCGGTGGTGGGACCTCACCCCTTCCCATCACTGGTCAGGGACTTCCAGACTGTCATCGGAAGGGAAATCCGTCGCCAGATCCTGGACAGGGAAGCCCGGCTCCCGGATGCCATGGTAGCCTGCGTGGGCGGCGGGTCCAATGCTATCGGCATGTTCCACCCGTTCCTCAATGACCCGGTCGTGCTCTATGGCGCCGAGGCCGGGGGTGAAGGACTTTCCGGAAAGCACGGGGCGACCCTGTGTGCCGGGAGGCCAGGTGTGCTCCACGGTACGTACACCTACCTGATCCAGGACGCATTCGGCCAAATCCTCGAGTCCCACAGCATCTCTGCCGGCCTCGACTACCCTGGTGTGGGCCCGGAGCACAGTTTCCTCCGGGATGAGGGGCGTGTCATCTACCAGCCGGTAACAGACGGTGAGGCAATCGATTCGTTCCTCTACCTTTCCCGTACAGAAGGAATTATTCCCGCCCTGGAATCGGCCCATGCGGTGGCTCTTGCCAGGACCATCTCCACCGATCTGGATAAGGACAGTATCCTAATCGTTAACCTCTCGGGGAGAGGGGACAAGGACGTGGCCCAGGTCGCCACACTGACCGGGGGCTGCTCATGAGTAGCGGATCACGGATTGAGGGTGCATTCTGCTCCGGGAGGCTGCCGCTCCTCGTGACCTGCACGGTAGCCGG
>JAAEES010000101.1 GCA_013415575.1 Methanomicrobiales archaeon
CCAGAGAAAAGATGACGACGTCTGAAGAATTCAGGTTGAAAATCACCAAATTCTACCACTCCCACCGCCGGGACCTTCCCTGGAGGGATACCACCGATCCCTACCAGATTCTGGTCTCCGAGATCATGCTCCAGCAGACGCAGGTGGAACGGGTCAGGGATAAATATGCCCGCTTCCTCAGCCGGTTCCCCGATGTTGAATCCCTTGCCCGGGCCACGGTCGAAGAGGTGCTCGGCGAATGGCAGGGTCTCGGGTACAACCGGCGGGCGCTTGCCCTGAAAAAAGCAGCCGTGGAGATCGTGGAACGGTTCGGGGGCATTCTTCCTGACGATGAAAAAAACCTCCGGAGCCTGCCCGGTGTCGGCCCGTATACCGCTGCGGCTATCCTCGCCTTCGCCTTCAACCGGCCGGTGGTGCTGATCGAGACCAATATCAGGCGGGTGTTCATCCACTGCTTCTTCAGGGATCGGACAGGTGTGTCGGATGAGGAGATCCTTCCCCTCATTCAGCAGACCCTGGACCGGGAGCATCCCCGCGAGTGGTATAATGCTCTGATGGACTATGGCTGGCACCTGGGAACCACGATTGAGAATCCGAACCGGAGGAGCAGGCACTATTCACGGCAGGCACCATTTGAAGGCTCGAACAGGCAGCTCCGGGGAAAAATTCTCCGCATGCTGGTGGATGGCGGAGAACTGGAGACCGGGGATCTCTGCAGGAACCTGGACCTTCCCGCATCGGCAGTCGACACGGTGCTCAGCCAGCTCGAGACTGAGGGATTCATCATCAGGGAAGGCGACCGGGTAAGAATTGTCTGAATAGGGATGAGAAAAGATATGAGTGCCCGGTAATGAGGCTGGCCGGGCAGCTGGAAAAGGATGATTCCCGGACGGGTTCAATCATGACCCCGGATCCTGATCCCGCAATCCGGGAATTCCGGACGATATCCTGGCCGGGCAGGTCCCCGGTCTACCCCCTCAGGAAATAGCCGATCGCGATGAGCAGGAGCCCGGTGTAGAACATAAGCGCCCAGGGCCACGAGAAGCCAGGGTCGATAGTGGCAAACCCCTTGAGGTCCTGCAGCAGCACAAGGACGAACCCTGCCACGAAACAGAGCAGGCTGAGCTGTTTCTTTGTCGCTTTCTCCATTCTGGTCTCTCCTTTTATTTCTCCTGAAAGAGGGTATGCAGTGCTCCCTTATATTCCTTCAGGGAAAATCAGGCGCGATTTCCGGGAAATCTGCCCACAAATACCGAGAAGAGGCGCGAGTGCGGGACAGGCGGGTCTAAAACCGTCCCCATTGTGATACGCTCTTCCGGGTACCCGAGATCCTCGCACAGGGCGACTGAGATCTCCTCCCCGCTCTCCCCGATCGCTTCGCAGAGAGCGGGGATGCTGAACTTCGGGTCTGCAATGATGAAGACGGTGTTCCCCTGGTCCAGGGCCTTCGCGATAGTGGCAAATACCGGCCCGTGATCCTTCCCATGTGCCCGGACCACCACAACATCCTCGAGGGGGATAGCGAGCCGTGATGCCGCCAGCTGGAGCGAGGAGATTCCCGGGATGATCTCCCCTCCCAGGTACCCGAGACCGGCAAGCATCGGGTCACCGGTAGAGAGCACCACGGCGTGGTCCGGAACCGAGAGCGAGGAGAAATCGGCAATGACCTGCACCTCGCATCCTTCCGGGACAAACCGGGCTGCCAGTTCGATCGCCCTCTTTGAGCCCATGACCAGGGTCGCACCGGTGATGGCCCGGATAGCCTCTTCGGTGAGCATTCCCGGTCCGCACCCGACGCCGATAACTTTCATCCCGAATCCCCCAGGATGATTCCGCTCCTGTCGATCACCACGACCCTCAGTCCCGGATAGCACTCTTTCCCCTTCCGGAAGGCCTCTGCCATCTTCTGCTCAAACTCCGGTGCAGATGACAGCTCCTCCACGGTCATGCACCCGGTCCCGTCCAGGATACCGGGATCGAGGAACCTGAGGATGAGCCCCGGGAGCCCGCAGAGTATCACATCACTGTCAGCACCCGGGAGGGCTTCGTGCAGTTTCGCCCCGGCAAGGACTGCTTCGTGATCAGGGAAGAGAAGACGGGAGAAGCGGAGGCCGATCCTTCCGGTGGTCAGGACCGCCCGTTCGGCGTTCCTGACCCGCTCTGCGACCGATTCGGAGAGGTGATCGTCCCATGGCTCCACGAGCCCGGTCGTCCCGAGAATGGAGATTCCTCCCCCGATCCCGACTTTCGGGTTGAGTGTCGATGCACCCACCCGGGCTCCGTCAGGGATGGAGAGCATGACCCGTGCCCCCTCAAGCCCGGTTTCCGAAAGCGCCTCCTCCAGGGCGGCAAAGATGCAGTCCCGTGCCGGTGTGCTGATGGCAGGCTCCCCGGTGAAGTGCCGGGGAGTGTCGCGGACGAACCGGCCGATTCCTTCTCCAGGGATCAGCTCCGGTCCGATAGCCTTCGCGGTGCACTCCGCCACAAAGAGGATCCCGGCGGTGGCATCGGACGGATAATCGCCGGCATACTTCCGGCACGCTGCCCGGCCCGCAGCACCCGCCACCGGAACGGTGACGGTAAGCCCGCAGGGGATGACCACCTCCACCGAGTCAACCGGCCGGAGCGTGGAGAGGATGGCTGCCTTGCAGCAGGCGGCAGCGGTGGTTCCGGTGGTAAACCCCCGTTTCAGGATAGTGCCGGATGACGTGAGCACGGCGAGACCGTCCCTGACCATCGAGAGCTCGTCCCGTCCTGCGGCAGCCCTGACCCAGGAGTCAGGGTAGGTAAATCCGGTGACCGGGTCGGTGATTGGATCTTCAGGACTGGCGTTGTGCATGGTGCTCGGCATGGATGGTGATGATCTCGTTGATGGCGGCAACGGCGACCGGGGTTCCTCCGCGGGTCCCCTCGTTGGAGATGGAAGGGACCGGCAGGGTCCGGAGCTCTGCCTTTGATTCCGCCGCCTTAACAAAACCGACCGGAGTCCCGATGACCAGGGCCGGATGCGAGCCTTCCCGGACCAGATCGCAGACCGCAAGGAGGGCTGAGGGGGCATTTCCGATCACCACGATCGCCCCGTCCAGGCAATCGGCGAGGGCAAGGATTCCGGCCCTGCTCCGGGTAATACCCCGGGATGCCGCTTCTTCCTCTCCGAAGTCGAGAGCGCAGATAACCTGGCTCCGGTGCCCCTTCTTCTGGATCCCGACCTGCACCATCCGGATGTCGGTGATGATGGGGGCTCCCTGTTCAAGGGCGGTGAGACCCGCAACGACCGGGTCATGGCAGAACCGGAGGAGACCGGCCATGGCAAAGTCCCCGACCGCGACCGAGCACCGCTGCCGGATCCGGTCCTCGAAGTCCCGGTCCCCGATAATCTCCCGGGCAAGGGTCCTGCTGGTCTTCGATATCTCGTAGGCCTCGGCGGTTGTTGCGCCAAGATCAGTATACGTATTTCCGGTGGTATCCCCGCGGGGTGATGATCCCTTTGACATCCTCTCCGTTCCTCCAGATCCTTGTCTCTTCGCCTCCCACGATGACCGTGGTATGCATGTCCACACGCTCTTCCACTGCGGCAACCTCCCCAAGGGTGGTGATCACCGCTTCCTCACCTTCCCGGCAGGCATTCCGCACGATACCGATCGGGGTTGACGGCGACCGGTATGCCCCGGCTATCTCCATGGCCAGGGCAAAGTTGTGGGGACGCCCCCTGCTCTTCGGGTTGTAGAGAACCACCGGCACTCCCATGGAGAACGCGGCATGGAGCCGCCGCTCGATCACCTCGAGCGGGGTCAGGAGATCCGAGAGGCTGATGGTGGCAAAATCCCCGGAGAGGGGTGAGCCGAGGATCGATGCAGCGGCCTGGGAAGCAGTGATTCCCGGGACGACCTCCCAGGGGATATCGAACCCCTCGTGCTCGAGGATCTCGAGCACGATTCCTGCCATGCCGTAAATGCCGGCATCGCCCCCGCTCACCATGGCTACCGGTGCTTCACGGGCAAGCTCGATCGATCGTCTCGCCCGTTCCACCTCCTTTCCCATCGAGCTCGTGATCACCTTCTTTCCCGCAATGAGCGGGCCAAGCTGGTCCAGGTAGGTGTCATTGCCGATGATGTACTCGGCCTGCTCCAGTACCTCCCGGGCCCGCCCGGTGAGCTGTCCGGGACTCCCGGGACCGATTCCCACGATGGCAAGCCTACCTTGCGATGGCAACGGTGACCCCTCCTCTCAGCAGCTTTGGCAGCACCAGTTCTTTCCGCTTCGATACCGCGAGTGCACAGGGTTCGGCGACCCCGGCAAGTCCGAGACGTGATGCACCCGACGGAGAGATCCCCGGATGGCAGTTGATGGTCCGGTCATCGAGGAAGATCAACGGCCGCCCGAGGGCACGGACCGCGGCATATATCCCCTGTTCGTGGGATTTCCTGACCGTCGTGGCGTATACGAACACCTCATCGGGTTTCACCCCGGCGGTATCGAGCCCGGTGCGGACCGCTTCCTCAACCGCACCGGCCGATACCCCTTTCCGGCACCCGACTCCAACGCCATACTCGCCATCAGCGACCAGGAAGGCGACGTCCGGCCCGCCGATCACCAGGGCAGGGCCTGAAAGCGAGTACACCCCCGCCGATCCATCGAGGAAAGCGGCGTTCACCGCTTTTGATGACTCACGGTTGACCAGGTCGTATACTCCGGACGCGGCAATCCCTTCAACAGAGGGAACACCTGCCCGTTCGGTCGCCGTGGTGATGACCGGGATGGTCCCGAGGGGTGCAAGCTCCCTGGCTAGAGCATTCCCGCCGTGGTGCCCGCCGATCAGGGGGATGGCAAATACCGGTCGACATGACGGCGATAATCTGGGAATACCGCCCGAAGGCCTCCCGGAACGCTGCAGGGGTATATTCGATGAGGTCAGCAGAGAGGCATCCTGCAATCTGGCGGGCCGCATCGTAAAACCGCGGGAGATAGATGACCGCTCTCGTCATGAGTAGAGCACCGACCTCCGGTGGCCTGCATCGGCAGGATCGATCACCCCGCCCACGACCAGGAGGGCGGACCTGGTAATTCCTGCAGCACGGGCCTTCTCTGCGATATCACAAATGGACCCCCGGATCACCTTCTCATCCGGCCAGCTGGCATGGTATATTACCGCTGCCGGAGTCGAAGGGGGACGCCTGAGCTTTGCGATGATCTCATCGATCCTGTCGGCACCGAGAAAGAAGACCAGGGTGGCGGTGTGGGTGGAGAGCTCCGGGATCTCATCCCGCTCAAGCGTCTTTCCAGCCGGCCG
>JAAEES010000102.1 GCA_013415575.1 Methanomicrobiales archaeon
CGTCCGGAGCCTGCCCCCGATTCCCGGGGTGTCACTGGCATAGTAGTCCATGCCGAGGGCCTGCTCGAGGGGGTAGCTGGTCAGCCTCATAACAGCGGCAGGGACCCGGTGATCCGGTCCATGTCCTCTGCCTTTGCCGGGCCGAGCCCGAGAGCGGTCATGGTGCCTGGCGGAATCTCGGTCATCCCGGCGTCCTGCACCAGTGCTGCGGCACTTCCCGCCGCCTCGGCAATGGACTTCAGCTCGAAGAGGTCGCGTTCACCGGCAGCCTTGAGAACGACCTTCTTCTGCCCTTCCCCGAGCCATTTCCGCCGTGAAACCGCATCAGCCTTCTCGTAGGCGAGCAGCGCCGCATGGGCCGCCTGGGCGCACATCTTCCCGCAGCTCATCCGGAGGTCTGAACGGATGACCAGGCACTGCTTCCACGCAAATTGCGGATTCTTCTCCATGGTGCATTCAGGTTGCACCGCACCCATCAAATAGGTGGCCTCAGGCGAACCCTCCGCTGCCTGCCAAATCATGATAGTCTGCAAGGACCAACGAAATGAGTACGGGACATCATAGATGCGATACTATGACGTGGTGGTGGTCGGCGCCGGGCCGGCAGGGAGCGCGGCTGCCCGGCTCTGCGCCGGGCAGGGCCTCTCCACCTGCCTCATCGAGGAGCACGGCACTATCGGCCATCCTGTCCAGTGCGCCGGACTCCTCTCATGTGCCGCATTCAGGGAGTGCGGGGTATCACGGCGATCGGTTCTGCACGAAGTCTCCGGGGCACGGATCATCACTGCACAGGGATCCGAGCTGGAATTCGATGCCGGCATGACCCGCTCCGTCGTGGTAGACCGGGCGGTTCTTGACCAGGAAATGGCGATGCAGGCTGCTGATGCAGGAGCAGAGGTGCGGCTGAAGACAGCCTATGCCGGCAGGAAGGGATCAGCGATCCGGACACGGGGAGTGTCAGGGAAAGGGGAGATCGCCTTCCGGGTGCTGATTGCAGCCGATGGCCCCCGGAGCCCGGTCGCCCGTTCGCTGGGGATGCAGCGGCCGCCGGTCTTCCTGTCGGGGCTCCAGGCAGAGATCCGCAGGGATATGGACGGCCGCCACGTCGAACTCTACCCTGATGCATCACCTGAGTTCTTCGGATGGGTCATCCCGATCGGGAAAAGGAGGGCCCGGATCGGTCTGGCCGGAACGCAGGATATTCCGGAACGGTTCAGGGCGTTCTGTCGCGGCATCAGCGGAGGGAGCATACTCCACCTGGTGAGCGGAACCGTTCCGCTCGGGGTGATGCCGAAGACATACGGGCATGGAACCCTTTTCATCGGTGATGCGGCAGGCTTCCCCAAACCGACCTCAGGCGGAGGGGTGTACACCGGTGTGCGATCGGCAGCCCATGCCGCAGCGGTAGCCGGAGAGGCATGTCTGAAGAATGATACAACAGATGCCGTCCTCAGCGGGTACGAGCGGCGGTGGAAGGCAGACTTCGGGCAGGAACTCGAATTCGGTCTCCAGGTCTTCCGGCTCCGGCAGCAGCTCTCCCCCGATGATATCGACCGCCTGGTCCGGTTGCTGAACGATCCCGGCATGATCAGGGACATCCAGCGATTGGGGGATATGGACCGGCCAGGGACGATTATTCGTCACCTTCTTAAAAACCCGAAATTGTATCCCGTTCTCGGCATACTGCTCAAGGGAGGAGTACGCCAAATTATCAAAAGATAATCTTTTTTACCCATCAATTCATACGAAATCTTATAATCATATGAATTGGTGAAACGATGCACATTCCTGATGGATTTATCCCGATCACTCAGTCAGCAGTGTACTGGGTTATCGCCCTTCTCTTTATTGCACTCTCCCTTCGGTGGGCGCGGCGTGAACTTTCAGAAGAAAAAGTACCTATTGTGGCAGTACTCGCGGCAGCCATCTTTGCCATGCAGGCCTTCAACCTGCCGGTGGGGATGGGGACCTCCGGTCATCTGGTGGGGGGTGCCCTTGCCGCAATCGTTCTCGGATCACCGTTTGCGGCGGTCTTCATCCTGACCATCGTTCTCATCATCCAGGGCGTGATCTTTGGCGACGGGGGCATCACGACCATGGGGGCCAACATCATCAATATGGGGGTCATTGGCGGATTTGTCGGTTTCTACGGGTACGTTGGAATCAAGAGTATCATCAAAACTCCGTTCGTCTCTGCTGGAATAGCCGCATGGTTCGCCTGCTTCATTCCTGCCCTTGCCGCATCGGTTGAACTCTGGATTGCAGGAACCTTCCCCCTGGTGCCGGGCCTCATCGCCATGGGGACGTACCATGCAGCTATCGGGGTCATTGAAGCCTTCATCACCGCGGTTGCCGTCTACCTCATCTGGCATGCCAGACCGGATCTTGACTGGAGTGAGAAGAAAACCCTGGAACCGGGGAAGGTGGCGGCAGCATGATGGAGACAAAACAGTTCGTCATGATCGGCATCGTCATTGCCATCGTTATCGGTGTGGTTGCCGTCTTTCTGGCATCCTCTGACCCGGACGGGCTGGAGAGCACCGCTCTCGTGGTCCAGGGTGAGAAATCACTGACCGGTATAACACCCCCCGATGCGGAACTTGTTGAGGATGTCCATGGCGGATTTGCCTATGATTCGCCGATGCCTGATTATTCCGTGGAGGACCTGGGTGTTGCAGGTCAGATAATTGCCATTCTGGTGGGAATTGGAATAAGCTTCATCATCGTGCTCGGGGTTGCACGCGTTGCTGCGCGACAGAAGGAATGCGCAGGCAAATAGCATTTATCCTTTTTTCACCAACTATTGTGAACATGCACCTGATCGAGACCAGGGATCTTACGTATGTGTACCCCAATAGTGTCACCGGGCTTGACAGGGTCAACTTTATCGCCCCGAGAAATTCCCGTATCGCCGTGATAGGGGCGAACGGTGCAGGCAAGAGCACGCTTTTCAAGCACTTCAACGGTATTTTCAGACCAACCTCTGGATCGGTCCTCATCAGGGGAGAGCCTATCACCAAGGAAAATATCAGGGAAGTCAGGAAATTTGTCGGGGTCGTTTTCCAGAACGCAGATGACCAGATCTTCGCACCCACGGTGGAACAGGATGTTGCTTTCGGTCCGACGAATATCGGGCTGGATGAGCAGACCGTTGCCCACCGGGTGCAGGAGGCATTGCGGATGGTGGGGATGGAGGACCGGGCAGAACGGGTGCCGCACCATCTGAGCGGTGGTGAAAAGAAAAGGGTTGCGATCGCGGGGATCATTGCCATGGAACCGCAGGTGCTGGTGCTCGATGAACCCACTGCGGGTCTCGATCCGCAGGGGGTGAGCGATCTGATCGATTTCATCAACTCCCTTTCCCGGAAGTACGGCATGACGGTGATCTTCTCAAGCCATGAGGTATCGCTCATTCCTGAAATCGCCGATTACGTCTATGTGATGAGCAAAGGACAGATTGTTGCCGCAGGGAGCATCGGTGAGATATTTGGCCGTCAGGATCTGCTCACATCTGTCCGGCTTGATGTGCCGTTACTCCCGAAGCTGATCCGCAGCCTGCGGGATCGTGGTATAGATATCAGTATGGCGTACACTTATCAGGACGCAGAAGCCGCATTTTTACGGGCGTTCAAAGAGAAGCCATGATCGAAGAGCTCTTCCTGATCGAGAAACATACCTACCGTGACAGCTGTATTCACCGGCTTGATGCCCGGGTAAAGATTATTATCGCCTTTGCAGCGATTGTTGCCATCGTTTCCGTCCCCTACTCAACCATCATCTATACGGTTGGCAGCGTCTTTTTCCTGTTCTTTATGATCCTCTGGGCTCTTTCCCGGCTCTCCCCAAAAATTTATTTCTGGCGGCTGGCTATGGTCCTTCCTTTTGGTATTTTCATTATCATCTTCCAGATATTCTTTGAGAACCGGTACTACGAGGTCTTCCACCCGATAGTAAGCCTGCCGTTCAATATTCATATCTATGCAGAATCAGTGGAATTTGCCTCGATACTGCTGGTAAAATTCCTGGTCTGTATCTCATTTATCATTCTTCTCTCCTCGACCACCCGGATGCAGAACCTGCTCGAAGGTGCAGGACGTCTCGGGCTTCCTCCCGAATTTGCTCTTGTCCTGGGGATGATGGTCCGCTACCTCTTTGTCTTCGCCTACATGTTCCGCAAGGTGAACGAATCGTTGCAGACCCGTTGTTTTGATCCCTTCAACCGCGACGTTGCCTGGAAATACCGCATCCGGATGCTGGGATACACCATCGGGACCATGTTTATCCGGGCATATGAGCAGGGGGAGCGGACCTACATGGCCATGCTCTGCAGGGGCTACGGACGGGATTCGCATCTCTTCATCCGGAAAAAACCACTGCTCCGCCAGGACTGGGCCTTCCTTGTCACCGGGATGACTGTCATTGTGGCCGTCCCTGTCCTCACCTGGGTCCTGTACGCTTCTTAGAGAAGGAAGACCTATTATTGAAAGCAGGGTATCTATGGCTATGGAGAGCAAGTTCGGCAGGGGATTCATTACCAGCATCACGCTGATTTGCAGGCACTTCGCCCTTCCGCCCGATCAGGCGTTCTACGGAGCAGCGGACCATCTGGATGGACTGGAGATCCCGCCCCAGTTCAGGGGGACTGAAATCGAGGAGCTGGTGACTCAGCTCCGGAAGCGTATCGTCTGGCACCAGCCGGGCAGCATGGACAAGGAAGATGCTGCCGAGGTCATCAGGGTGTTGAACCGGCTGATCATCGCCATTGACAAGGCACTCGGGATCACCGATCCTGATCTGGGGGAATTCCGC
>JAAEES010000103.1 GCA_013415575.1 Methanomicrobiales archaeon
CTGATCTGCCATCCGTCAACGCTGGGATACAGTTTCCTGAGCTCCTTTCTTACAAATTCGTGCATGATGTCGTCATTGGATCCCATGGTCAATCACGGCAAGAAAGAGATTGACGCCGGATGGTAAAACTGTTTGGTTTACTTCCTGATACCGCCGGGATTCCCCTCCTCACCGGCCGGGAAGGCACCACAGGATTTTAAGGCGATATTTTCAATAGTTAGGTGACTGGTGAGCATGGTACCCTCAGAAGAGCGATATCCTGAGAGAACAGCTGGTCAGCGGTCAGGATGCACGCTCCTCGAGCATCCGTCCCTCTTCATCAACCGCGAACTGAGCTGGATCGAGTTCAACCGGCGGGTGCTCGAAGAAGCGATGGACACGACCCACCCACTCCTCGAACGGGTCAAGTTTCTCTCCATATTCTCGACCAACCTGGATGAATTCTTCATGATCCGGGTCTCCGGACTCCAGCGCCAGGCGGCACGGGGGGTGAGGGAGGCACCACCTGACGGGATGAGCCCGTCACGACAGCTTGCCGAGATTCACCGCACCCTTGAGCCGCTCCTCGATCGCCAGGCATCACTCTGGCATCAGGATATGATTCCGGCGCTGGATGCCTGCGGTATCCGGGTGCTTCCCTATGCCTCCCTCTCCAGCGGGCAGAAAGCCGCGCTCGAGGATTTTTTCATGACCGGGATCTACCCGGTGCTCACCCCCCTTGCATTTGACACCTCTCATCCTTTTCCGTTCATCTCGAACCTCTCTCTCAATCTGGCCGTCACCGTCAGGGATCGCGGTTCGGGAAAAGATCACTTTGCCCGGCTCAAAGTGCCCACCAATCTCTTTCCGCGGCTGGTGCCGGTTCCTGCGGAAGGTGAAGGACAGGACCGGAATCCTGATGAGGTCTGCCTGGTCTTCCTTGAGGAAGTGATCGCTGCACATCTCGGGATGCTCTTCCCGGGCTACGACGTGGCAGAAGTGTACCCCTTCCGTGTCACCCGGAATGCAGACCTCGAGATCGAGGAAGATGAGGCGAGCGACCTCCTCACAGCCGTTGAAGAGAGTGTTGAACTGCGGAGAACCGGGTCACCGGTCCGGGTGGAGGTCTCTCCCGGTATGCCCGATGCCCTGTGCGCCATGATTGGGAAGAAACTGGGTCTCGCCCCATCCACGTTCTACCGGGTTAAACCCCCGCTTGGTATGGCGGACCTCTCGTTCTTCTCGTCAATCGACCGGCCTGACCTGAAGGATATCCCGTTCATTCCCTCATTTCCACCCGTGATTGAAAGCGGGGACCGTTTGTATGGAGGCATCCGCAGAAACGACATCCTGCTCTTTCACCCCTATGAGAGCTTCATGCCGGTCATCGACTTTCTTTCTCAGGCAGCGCGGGATCCGGATGTCCTGGCCATCAAGATCACGCTCTACCGGGTGGGAAAGGACTCACCTATCGTCGGTGCCCTCCTCAAAGCCCGGGAGAACCGGAAAGCGGTTGCAGCACTGATCGAGCTCAAGGCCCGCTTTGATGAGGAGAACAATATCACCTGGGCACGGGCGCTTGAACGTGCCGGTGTTCACGTGGTATACGGGCTCCCCGGGCTCAAGGTTCACGCCAAGATCTGTATGGTGGTACGGAGGGAGAAGGATGGCATCCGGACCTACGTGCACATGAGCACCGGCAACTATAACGTGATTACGAGCCGGATCTACACCGATTTCGGCTTCTTCACCGCTGATCCGCTCATCGGTTCTGATGCGGCTGATCTCTTCAATTCGCTCACCGGGTGTGCACGGATATCCTCATACCGGAAGCTGCTCGTGGCTCCGGCCGGCATCAGGTCCGGGATCCTCGCCCGGATCGAACGGGAGATAGAGCGGCACCGGGAATCAGGTGACGGGCATATTATCTTCAAAATGAATGCCCTGGTGGATAAGGAGTGCATCATCGCCCTGTACCGGGCCTCCCAGGCCGGCGTGAAGATTGACCTCCAGGTGAGGGGGATCTGCTGTCTCCGGCCGGGAGTTGCAGGGGTGAGCGATACCATCACCGTTACCTCGATTGTCGGGAGGTTCCTCGAGCACACCCGGGTGTACTATTTCAGGAACGGCGGCGAGGAGGAGATCCTCATCGGGAGTGCGGACCTCATGCCGCGAAATCTGGACAGGAGAGTGGAAATCCTCTTTCCGGTATCAGATCCGGTCATGCGTGCCGTCCTCCGTGACCGTATCATTCCGGTATACCTCCGTGACAATGTGAAGAACCGGATGCTGTGCCCAGACGGGACCTACCGCCGGGTTGTACGGGCGCCCGGGCAACCGGCGGTTAACGCGCAGGAATGGTGCGTCTTGCACAGGGGGGACTGGCAGCATGGCGAAACCTCTCTCTGACCGGAAACCAGGTTCCGGAGACCGCACGGTCTCATACTGTTCGTACGGGTTCCAGTATATCCGGAAATCGTGGCTGGCCCTGGTCAGGGAGGCGGAAGGGGCGAGGAAAGGTGAGGATCCTGAGCACATTCACCGGATGCGGGTTGCATCACGGAGACTCAGAGCGGCGATGCCCGTTTTCAAATCATGTTTCCCGGAAAAAAAATACCGGAAATGGCTGAAGGAGATCAAAAATATCACGTCATTCCTCGGTGAAGCCCGCGATCTTGATGTCCAGATCGGTTTTCTTGAAGGATACATCCACGAACAGGAGCGTGCTCTCCCCCGGAGAGGGACGAAAGGGACTCCGCAGGAGGACGGACCGGGTGACGTTTCCGCCCTCCTCCGTGTGCTGAAGCAGAAGCGGGAACAGGTTCAGCCGGCTGTAGAGGAGGCGATGGAAGCCCTCCGGAAAGGCGGGGTGCTTGATGAGTTCGGGAGGGTTCTGGCCGTACCCGGGCCGGGGAGAAAAGACAACGGCAAGCCCTTGGCGCTCCATCGCAGAGCACAGAGGAACATCTCCTCCCGGGTAGATGATCTCCTGTATTTTACGCCATATGTCCATGATCCGGACGCAGTGACCCGTCACCACGAGATGAGGATTGCGGCAAAGAGACTCCGGTATACCCTTGAGACCTTCAACCGGCTCTATTCCGGGAAGCTCAACAGGCCTGTTCGGACCGTGCGTGCACTTCAGGATGCCCTGGGACAGCTGCACGACTGTGATGTCTGGATCGGGTACCTGCCCGGATTCATGCAGGAAGTACCTGAGGTGGAATCCGAACGGGCCCGGGAACGGCACATCCCTGGTGACGGCTGGCCGGGGATTTCCGGACTCCTCGAAGACCGGAAGCGGGAGCGGGTCCGGTTGTACCGGGCATTTGTGGAGATGTGGGACGGCCTCCGGGATGCCCGTTTCTTTGCCACCCTGCAGGATCTGGTCGCACAGCCGCCCCCGGAGACTTCCGGTGATGAGACCGGATAACGGCCTCCGGCAGAACACCGTCATATATCAGAACCGGCTCCCCGCCCGTCCTGCGCAAAACCGGCCTGTTTTCGCGGTGGCAAAAGGATATCTCTCTTAAAAAACAAATCCACTCCCTGGAACGGTCCATTTACAGGAACAGCGACATGATTGTGCTCGGTATCGACCCCGGTCTGGCAACCGTCGGGTACGGGATCCTCGAAGTGAAGGACGGGAGATCGCGGGCGGTCTGCTATGACTGCATCAGGACTTCGGGCAAGGAGAAAGAGACACCGGAGCGTCTGGAAGAGATATACAATGGCATATCTGAGCTCATGAAGCGCTACCAGCCAGCCTGGCTGGCCATTGAAAAACTGTTCTTCTCCCGGAATGTGACCTCCGCCCTGAACGTCTCCGAGGTGAGAGGAGTCATCCTCCTCGCCGCCCGGCAGAACGGGATCCCGGTAGCAGAATACACCCCGAACCAGGTGAAGCAGGCGATAACCGGGTCAGGGAGAGCCGATAAAAAGCAGATGCAGGAGATGATCCGGCGGCTGCTTGATCTCCCTGCGATTCCGAAACCGGATGACGTCGCGGACGGCCTCTCCGTCGCCCTCTGCCACGTCCATGTGATGAGGTGACCTATGATCTCACGGCTCAGCGGACAGGTCGTTTCCACCCGCGAGGGTTCGGTGATCCTCGATGTCAACGGGGTGGGTTTCGAGATCCGGGTGACCGGCCCGGATCTCAGGGAGATTTCCAGGTCCGCCGGGACGGTCCGGGTGCACACCTTCCTCGCCGTCCGCGAGGATGAACTGGTGCTGTACGGGTTCCTCCACCAGACGGGACTCGAGCTGTTCCGCATGCTGATCAGCGTGACCCGGGTAGGGCCGTCACTGGCCCTCTCGATCCTTTCCCAGATCAGCATACCCGATTTCGCCGCGGCAATTCTCGACGAAGACGAGCAGGTGCTCACCCGGATCTCGGGCATCGGGCAGAAGAACGCAAATCGGCTCATCCTCGAGCTCAAGGATAAACTCCGGAAGAAGGCAGCCGAATTTGAAGGAGCTGAGCAAACCGGAACTGACCCGCTCAGGCGGGATGCGGTGAGTGCGCTGATAGCACTCGGATTTGGAGAGCGGGAATCACGGGCAGCGGTCGACCAGGTTCTTTCGACAGGTAAACCTTCCGAGGTCGCTGGCGTGATTAAAGGGGCGCTGGCCGGGCTCAGGGAGCAGTAGGAATGGAGGAAAGTATCGTATCCGCATCGCTGAGAGAAGGCGAGGCCGAGGAGCCGGG
>JAAEES010000104.1 GCA_013415575.1 Methanomicrobiales archaeon
CAGGGACCAGAGCAGCAACCGCTCGATTGCAGACTGCCGGATGTCGGGAACCCTCCTCGGCTCACCGGTGGAAGGAAACTGCCAGATCGAGATCCTCTGGCAGAAGGAGCAGTGTGACCGGTGCAGCCGGATGTCGGGAAGCTACTACGAAGGGGTGGTCCAGGTCCGGGCCACCGGGAGAAAACCCTCCCCCCGGGAGATCCGGAACGCAGGGCGGATCGCACACGAGGTGGAGGAGACGCTGACAACCTCCGGTGAACGCCTCTCGTTCATTTCCGAGATTGAGGAGACCCGGGATGGGCTCGATATCATCATAGGGTCGCAGCGGATCGGCAAGGAGATCGCCATGGCCATTATCAGGGCCATGGGCGGGCGGTACACCACCCACCCGAAGCTGATCGGCGAGCGGGCGGGAAAACGCCTCTACCGGATTACCTACTCGGTCCGGCTCCCACAGTATACGCGGGGGGATATTGTCGTGGTCCACGGCCGGTACGCCGAAGTACAGAGCGCTGACGGCCATGATGTCAGATTCAGCGAAATTCCGGATGGTCAGCAGCGTTCGGTCCCGGAAAACAGGATCGAGGCGCTGATCGGGAACGTGCAGGATGCTGCCGAATACCTGGTCACGTTCCGGGAGGGTGACACAATCGGCGTCCTCGACCCCGCTACGGGAGAGAGCTCGGAATGCAGGATCCCTCCAGGACTGAAGGCAGAACCCGGAGAAAGGATCCGGATCCTCCGGACGGCAGACGATTTCATCCTGCTGGGGTGACCATGCGAAGCCGCCAGATCCCTGCGGAGCTGCTCAGCACAATCCGGGATGCGGACTGGGTTGACCATGCCCGGCGTCCCTACGTACAGCAGGGTATCGCATATGTTCCGGTGAAGGAAGGTTATCCCTGCGACATGGAATTGTCCCCGAGAGTTTCCTACGACGGAAGGGGATTCTTCATGGCCGGCCGGATCGCCATCGTGCAGGGGAAGGAGCCGACCGCAGCGGAGATCGACCGTATCGAGGAGTGGAAGAAGCCGGCTGCCATCCTCTGGATCCGCTCCTGCCAGGGTGTGGAACGGATCCCTGACGTCCGGGTGCTTAGAGGTAAACCCTCCGAGGTGTCATGCCGGGAGCTGGGAATGGTATTCAGGTTTGACCCGTTACGGATAATGTTCTCGCAGGGAAACCGGACCGAGAAAGCCCGGTTGATGCGCACCGTCAGGAGCGGAGAGCGGGTCGCCGATATGTTTGCGGGGATTGGGTACTTCACCATACCGGCAGCACGGGCGGGGGCACGCGTGCACGCTATGGAACTCAACCCGGTAGCATACGGATACCTCTGCCGGAATATCCGTGAGAACGGGGTGGAGTCCCGCGTAGTTCCCGAGTGCGGTGACTGCCGGGATCTCCTGACCGGGTGGTATGACCGGATCGTCATGGGTCACTTCGACTCCCCTGCATTCCTCGATATCGCGGCCGGCCATACACTTCCCGGCGGGACGATCCACCTCCATGCCGCAGGATCGTATCCTCCGGAAATCCCAGAATCCTGCAGGGTGAGGTTCGGTGAGATTGATATCCGGAGGATAAAAAAGGTTGCACCGCACACATGGCACTATGTCCTTGATCTGAAGGTGGTCTGATGCGAGAGAGCCTGAAGGAGAAGCAGATCGTTCTTGGGGTGACCGGGAGCATTGCCGCCGTGGAGACGGTGCGGCTCATCCATGCCCTGCGCCGGAAAGGGGGACGGGTGACCGCGGTCATGAGCGGCGCGGCAACCCGCATCATCCATCCTGATGCCCTGACCTACGCAACCGGAAATGAAACGGTGGTGGCTATCACCGGAAGGGTGGAGCATGTCATCCACTGCGGCGACGACGGCACCGCCAATCTTCTCCTGATCGCTCCCTGCACGGCAAACACTCTCTGCAAGATAGCAGCAGGGATCGATGACACCCCGGTCACCACCTTCGCCACCACTGCGCTCGGCAGGGGGATGCCGGTAATCGTCGTGCCCGCCATGCACCACAGCATGTTCCGCCACCCGGGTGTCCGCGACTGCCTGGCCCGACTGGAAACGTGGGGAGTGGAGGTGGTGCCGCCACGAATTGAGGAGGGGAAGGCGAAAATCGCCGGAATCGATGAAATCGTCCTCTACTGCGAACGTGCCCTGCTCGGAAGATCGCTGGCCGGAAAACGAATTCTGATCTCGAGCGGCCCCTGCCGCGAACCAGTCGATGATATCCGGGTATTGACCACCCGGTCAACCGGGCAGATGGGACAGGAGCTCGCCCTCCAGGCATTCCGTCTCGGTGCAGAGGTCACCATCGTCCACAGCGGCCGGATTCCCTGTGTGCGCAATATACTGGTCACCAGTGCATCAGACATGCGGGAGGCGGTACTCCGGATCTGCCGTGAAGAACCGCCCGACCTCTATATCAGTGCGGCCGCAATCTCTGATTTCGCCCCTGAACCGTTTGCAGGGAAGCTGCGGAGCGGGGCTCCGGTCACGCTGACCCTGAACCCCCTCCCCAAACTGCTGGATGAGGTCATCACCGGCTGCGGAATCCCTGCCGTGGCCTTTAAAGTGGGATCAGACGAGGAGGAAGCAGCACAGGACCTGCTCAGGAAGGGCGCACGAATGGTTGTGGTGAACGGACCGGAGAACATGGGTTCTCCGCAGGGAGCTGCAGTGATCCTTGGAAACGATACCCGGGTGGAGATAGAAGGGAGTAAAGAGGAGCTTGCGGCAGAGATATGGGAACATATCCCCCTGAGAGGGGTAAGCCGGTGAACACCGGTATCAGCGCCTGTCCGGCCTGAAAGGTACATACAATGAGAGAAGAGCCAGACATATCATCGGTATCCGCTTTCTGTCCGGGTCACCTCTCCGGATACTTCTACCCGGTCATCGGATCTCATCCCTCAACCACCGGCAGCATCGGTGCCGGGATGGTGATCCGTGAAGGCGTATCGGTCCGGGTAACCCGTGCAGACGAACCATCGATATCTGCCCGGCGCGTCAGCGGGGACGGTACTGTCCTCGAAGAGTTCACTGAATCACCTCCGCTCTCTTACCTCGCCGGGCAGTTTCCCTGCACTGTCCGGATCGAGACCAGCTGCACGCTCCCCATCGGTGCGGGGTTCGGACTCTCCGCAGCAGCACTGATGGCCGGTGCCTTTGCCATAAACGCCCTCTGCGGGGCCGGACTCTCCCCGGGGGAGTGTATCGGACGGGCCCACGAAGCGGAGATACTGCACCATACCGGCCTTGGCGACGTCGCGGCATGCCAGGGCGGCGGGCGTGACTACCGGACAGGGGCCGGGACCGGTGCCGAGATCGTCCGTTACTTCGATGTCACCGAACCGGTCTCCGCGGTGAATTTCGGCCCGCTCCACTCACCCGGCATCCTGGGATCGCCTGAAACCCTGGAACGGATCGCCGGTGCGTACCCGGGCAAGCGCCCGGATACTCCGGCCATGTTCTTCCGCCTGTCCCGGCTCTTTGCGGAACGGAGCGGACTGCTGACCCCTGCCGTCCACGAGGTGCTCGTGCAGTGTGACCGGGAGCGGGTACCGGCGAGCATGACTATGCTCGGGAATGGGGTGTTTGCCCTGGGAGAACGGGGGTACGGGATTCTCTCAGGCTATGGAGAGGTGTTCGAACTCCACATGGCGGCATCAGGGGTAAGGATTACGGGGGTTCAGCCATGATACCGGAAGATCATCCCCGGTACCGGTCACTCGCCGTCAGGGAACATCTTGCCCGGTGTGCACAGGAGGGCATCGTCACCCTTGAGGGTCTCACCGCCCACGGCCGTGGGGAGGCCTTCGACTACCTGATGGGTGAAGAGACCAGCCCGGCAGCTCTCCGGGCGGAACAGATTGCCGCCGCGCTCCTCCTCTCGGCAGAACATCCGGTCATTTCCGTGAACGGAAACACCGCGGCACTCGCTGCCGGGCTCATCGCCGGCCTCCAGGAGGCCTCTGGTGCCACTGTTGAGGTAAACCTCTTTCACCGCACCAGTGCGCGAATGGCAAAGATAACCCGGCTCCTCGAAGACCAGGGGGTCCGGGTGCTTACCGGAGTGCCTGAACGTCTGCTGCCACTCTCCCACGACCGCGCACTCTGCCTGAGAGCGGGGATCGGATTAGCAGACGTGGTGCTGGTTCCGCTGGAGGACGGGGACCGGTGTCAGGCGCTGTGCGCCATGGGAAAGACGGTGATCACCATTGATCTCAATCCCCTCTCCCGGACGGCCCGTGCCGCTGACCTGACCATCGTTGATGAGCTGACCCGGGCTGTCCCCGCTATTACACAATTCTGCCGCGAACTTCACGGGAGAGAGGTCACAACACTCTCCAAAGGGTTCGACAACCGGGAATTTCTGCAGGAAGCGATCGGGGATATCACCCGGAGGCTTGAGCATGCTCTGGATTGAGAAGTACCGGCCGGCATCATTCGGGGAGATTCTCGGGCAGGAGCAGGTGATCTCCCGGTTGACAAGCGCTGCCCGCACAGGGTCCTTCCCCCACCTGCTCATCACCGGTCCGGCAGGCACGGGGAAGAGTGTGGCCGTCGAGTGCCTCGCCCGGGAACTCTTCGGTGAGCGGGTCGGGGAGAATACCACCACCATCCAGGCCTCGGACCTCTTTGAGCAG
>JAAEES010000105.1 GCA_013415575.1 Methanomicrobiales archaeon
TACCGGCCACCGGAACAGTGGAAAAACGGTCCCCCGACAACTATCCGGCCTGCTGGGAGGAAACGGCGATTTCCCTGTGTTTTCTCACGATCGTGTCCGCCATGGTCTCCAGTTCTCGCAGGCACGCCTGGTCCGGGATTCCTTTCACGTAGACGGGATCAAGCATCTCGGCATTGAGCCGCGAGAGCATCCCTTTGAGGGTCTCCACCGTATTCCCGCCCCACCCGTACGAACCGATTACCGCAGCGAATTTCGTTTTGGGACGGATGAGGTTGGTGATGTATGCCGCATTCGCTGCCAGCGGGTGCGGACCGAAGAGCATGGTTGGGGTACCTATCACGATGGTTGCCGCATCAACAAGAGACATAGCGATTTCACCGATATCCGAAACTGCGAGGTTAAATATCCGGACAGAAACATTGCGTTCCATGAGAGCTCCGGCAAAATGGTTCACCATCTTCTCGGTACTTCCATGCATACTCACGTAGATGATGACCACCTCGTTCTTTACCTCATCGGATATCCAGTCCCGGTAGGCAGCAAGGATGGGATCAGGCGGCTGGTAGAGCGGGCCATGACTGGGGGCGATGATCCTGATATCACAGGAGGTAAGTATTGCCAGGTGGTCCCTGATATTCGACCGGAACGGCATCATGATCTCGGCATAGTACCGCTTCGCCGAATGGTAGATTTCCCGGATATCATCGACGAAAAGGTCGCTGGTGGCGCGATGGGAGCCGAAAAGATCACAGGAAAAGAGCACATGGTCTTCCTGCAGGTAGGTAAGCATGGTCTCGGGCCAGTGAACCCAGGGGGCCATGATGAATTCAAGAGTTTTATTGCCAAGAGAGATGGTATCGCGATCTTTCACCACCAGGCACCGTTCGGGGGGAATCTCGAGCAGGCTCTGCACAAGATCACGGCACTTCTCACTCACCACGATTTGCGCCCGGGGAAAGAGCTCTGCAGCCATAGGGAGTGAGCCCGAGTGATCCTGTTCGGCATGATTGACGATGATGTAATCGACCGATTCGATCCCGGCTTTAACCAGGTTACAGACGTATTCAAATTCTTTCGATGGATCGACGGTGTCAATCAGGGCTGTCTTTTCGCTCCCCTTGACCAGGTATGCATTATAGCTGGTTCCTTCAGGGAGCGGGATCAGGGCATCAAAAAGCCGGCGGTCCCAGTCAATGGCACCGATCCAGTAAATATCAGGGAGAATTTCTCGTACTGCCATCGTGGCTCAACCTCGATCTTCCCGCACATCCGGGTTGGAAAGAGCGTCGGGCGGAGGACTGAATTCTCTCTCCCTTCGCCACATCCGGGCGGGAATATTCCGCATAACGGTGCTCATCCGCGCAGATAACCATTTCTATCAGACCCTGCTCACTGATGCACATATTCTTTTCCGGGGCGGTACACTACCGATCATGAATGGTGAAGACGAAGGTCTTCGTGTTGCAGTTTCGCTCATGGCTCTCTCCGCCCGGACTGCACCGAAAGGAAAAGGGATGGACTCAGTGGTGACCCATATTGTCGTCAGGGATGATCTCCCGGCTCTCGCTGCCGGTATGAAAGCGTTTGGAGAAAAGCATAACCTTGGCTTCTTTATCAGGGACGCCGGAAATGTTGCTGCAGCAGGGGCCTGCCTCATCATTGGCATCAGGGGACAGGAGACCCTCGGAATAAATTGTCAGGGCTGCGGTTACCCGTCCTGTGCTGCTATGGCCGAAGTCTGCAGGGAGCGGGGAGAAACCGGTTCTCCGTTCTCCGGCCCGAACTGCGTCATCAAAATGGCGGACCTGGGAATAGCGGTGGGCTCTGCGGTCAAATCGGCGTCAATCCATAATCTTGACAACCGGGTCATGTATTCGGCGGGCGTAGCCGCCCGTTCCCTTGGCATGGTTCCCGGATGTTCGGTTGCCTACGGAATTCCGGTCAGTGCTACCGGCAAGAACATATTTTTTGACCGTTCATCCTAGGTCAGAAACGGAGTACCTTGCTATGGCGATCATGAAGATAAGAGGAGGAGACCTGGACCTGGTAGAATACGAGTTCTCCTCGTTCAAACCGGGTGAGCAGATTAAAACCCTCGGCCTGCAGAAGAACTATGCTCTCGCTCCCCTGGAGGGGACGGTGATCGTCCGTGCTCCGGCACGAATTCATCTCACCGTGCTTGACATGAACCGGTTTGCCCCGGCCCGTCCGGGAGGAGGAGGGATTGGATTTGCCATCCAGCTCTACTGCAGTGTCGAGGTCGAATGCCGTCCGTCCGGCCTGGAGGTCGATTACTCGCGTCCAGCCCTCATCCGTCATTTTGTCCAGGTATTCAAGGCCATAACCGGCTATGAAGGAGGATTCTCGATCCGCGCACAGGATCACCAGCACCAGCACGTCGGACTCGGATCGACGAGTACCATCATGATCTCCCTCGCCCATGCCCTGAACTATGCTGTAGGATCGCCCCTCTCGGCAGACCAGCTGCGAAAGATCATCGGGAATAATTATGTCGAAGAAACTGCCGACGGGACCATCGCGTTCGGCTTTGAGACCGGGGTGGGCCCGGCCGTGAGCACCTACGGGGGAATGGCAATCCTTGGCGATGAACTCACCCTCGCCTACCACCACCCCTTTGCGTGGGGGAAGAACGTATACATCGTCATCCCTCCCAGCGATATCTCCTCTGCGGGGGCAAAAGAGTTCGATCTCCTCATGAACAGGGCACGGGTCCTTGATTACCGTGACCGGGAACTGAAGACCTACCTGGTGCTGATGGACCTTATCCCTGCAATCGAGGAAGATGACCTCAAGCGGATGGGGTCGATCATCTGGGAGATAGAGTTCCGGGGGTCAAAACGGGCAGAGGTGGAGCATCACTCATTCGAGATCTACCACTATATGAGCAGCCTCAGGGAAGCAGGCCTCGAATTCGTGGGAATGAGTTCGGTCGGCCCCTCCATCTCCATCATTACCGATAAGGACCGGGAGTATGTTGAGAAGGTTGTCCGCGAACTGGGTCTATCCATCGCTGTTGAGACGAAAGTGGACAACGAGGGTCTTTCCATCACCCACACCTGTTAAAATCTCTGGAGTGCCGGATTTATTCCGGTGCCCCAGCCTGTTTTCGCATCCGTAGAAAGCCCCTGATGAGGGCAGCGATAGTGACGAGAATGGTAGCAAGAATGAGGGCTGCCATGCCATAAATGAACCAGATAATGTGGTCCCTGATGAACGGATTGGATCCGAAAAGGAATCCGATAGAGGTGATAGTCACCGACCAGGCGGCTGCTGAGAGGATATTGAAGACCAGGAATTTCCGGTACTCCATCGTTCCCACACCGGCCAGGAAGGGTGCAAAGGTCCGGATTACCGGGACGAAACGGGCGATGAAGATGGTTTTTCCCCCGAACCGATGGAAATAACGGCTGGTCCGGTCGAGATATTCTTTCCTGACCAGATCAGGGAACTTCTCCCGCAGTACGCGTATTCCCACATGGTGTCCGATCCAGTAGTTTACTGTATCCCCAGCGACAGCAGCAAGGAAAAAGAAGAGTACGAGCCACCTGAACGAAAGGAGTCCTGCCGCAGCACTTGCACCAGCAACGAAGAGCAGCGAATCCCCGGGCAGGAAGGTGGTAATGACGAACCCTGTCTCACAGGTTATTATGACCAGGAGAATGACGTAGGTCCAGAACCCGTAGGTATCGATGAGCAGCGGGAAGTTCTGGTCGATGTGGATGAGAAATTCCAAAAATCCTGGCCACATTGCTCATACCATTCATATCCACGCTATATCAATAATTCCCAGATATTTCGTTTAGCTCTAAAGCGATGATTTATTGCCGTTCCTGCTCAAAATTATTGACAATTCCCCCTCCACGGGCACGTGGCCTGCACGATACCGAGGAGCCGTGTCTGATACTTCGGTGCCTGGAAGGATGAAAACGAGACCGGGAATTAGGAACCCATGCACGAATTTGCAATTGCCTACGACATATACGCAACCGCACGGCGGACAGCCCTTGACCATCACGCCGAACAGGTGAAAGTGGTCTGTGTGGATATTGGCGAAATGGCTATGGTGAACCCGGAGCAGGTCCGATTCCTCTTTGAAACACTCATCGAGGATGATCCCCTGGTGAAAGGGGCAGAACTCAAATGTATTGTCGTTGAACCCGAGACCCGCTGCGCCTGCGGATACACCGGGAATGAGCGGTTCGTCTGCCCGCGGTGCGGAGCGCTTCCCGAACTGGTGAAGGGACGGGAAATCGTGGTCAGGCATGTTGAGATCGAGGTGGCAGACTAAATGAAGGTCAATCTTATGCATGGGGCGGGCGGCGAGGTCATGGGGGAGCTCCTGGCGGTCCTCACCAGACTTGAACACCGGAACGCAGGGGGAATCGGTCTTGAGGCACTCGATGATGGTGCAGTGATTCCGATCAACGGCACCAATATCGTCTTTACCACCGATTCCCATGTGGTCAGGCCGGTATTTTTTCCCGGTGGAGACATCGGCAGGATCTCGATCTGCGGCACGGTCAATGACCTGGCCATGATGGGGGGCCGGCCGATAGCCCTCTCCTGCGGGATGATAATCGAGGAAGGATTCCTCATCGCTGACCTTGAACGGATTGTACAGTCTATGGACCAGGC
>JAAEES010000009.1 GCA_013415575.1 Methanomicrobiales archaeon
TACCTCACCCCGTTTTCGTGGGCCCTCGCCAACACCACCCTGCATACCGGAACAACCATTGTGGGCCACCCGGGGGGTATCCTCGATGAAATCCTCTACAACACGAGGGGGCTTGATACCGTGGTGGAGACGACCATCCTGTTCATCGCCTTTGCCATCGCCTCCTACATCTTCAGGAAGGGATCGCCGTGACCGGTGCTCTGTATTCCTGGGGGCTCCTGGTGGTTCTTGGCTCAGCAGTAATCGGATTTGCCGCTCTTGCAATTGAGAAAGACGACCTCCACCGCCTCCTCCTCATCGACCTCGTGGAGATCGCCTCCATCGGGATCATAGCCCTCATCGGCACGGATCTTGCCGAGGCGCTCATCCTGCCCGGCCTGGTGGTGGGAATCGCCGAACTCCTCGCCCTTTCGCAGATTTACCTGATGAAAGAGGATCTTCGGGACCGCACTGTACGGATTCCCAAAATCGAGGTTCTGCAGGAGTTGCCGGCACCGCTCATACTTTCGATGATTCTCATCGTATACGGGATTATCCTCTCCGGGTTTACGGGCGGAGCGGTTGCCGGCCTCGGTGCAATTTTCTTTATCGCGGCCCGGACCCGTACCGAAGACCTCCATCTGCTTGAGCTGGCGAGCGGGCTCTCCTGGGTGCTCTGGATTGCCGCGTTCTTTGTCTTCATGTTCCTGCCGGAGTACTGGTATCTTGCTCTGATGGGTGCAGCAGTCGGCATCCTGATCAAGGTGATCACCAAGATGTCCCTGATGGGTGTAATGTGGGAGGCACGGTCATGATCGGCGCAGGAGGATCTCCGTTCATGTATCTCGAATTCGGAGACATCGTGATCTATTTCTCCCCGTATACCCTCTCACTCTTCCTGCTCGCCCTCGTATTCACCGTGCTGGTGATCGCGAGCCGGCCTGAACGGCAGCTCGATATCGCATTCGGAGCAGATGCGTACACCACCAAGGATATCGGTCTTCCCGAAATGAGGTTCCGGCGGTTCATGGCTATTGCCTGCGGACTTGCATCCATGGGTGCGATGGTGACCGGGGATGTCTTTGATTTCTGCCTGTTCACCTCCCTTGTCGGGATCTGTAACGTCGGTATCGTTGCCGCGGTCAGGAGCCGCCATGTCCAGAACGCAGCCTTCCAGTACGGGCTGGTCGCGCTGGCGGGGACCGTTCCGCTCTTTGGTGGGGCTGCAATCGTAGCGGCGACCACAGGGACCCTTTCCCTGATCGAGCTTTCCAGCACGGCTCTCCCGGCAGTCCCCGCCGTAGTGAAAGGATTCCTGGTTTTAGGGGTGATGGGAGAGGGAATGGCACCCTTCTACGCAGCAAAAGCGGAGATGTTCAGGGCACCGGGAGCACCGTACGTGATCATGTGCTCACTCTCGTCGCTGCTGATCTTTCTCCGGGTCATCGAGGTCGTGCTCCAGGTGTGAGGTTTACAATGAAGAAGAAGACAGCGTTCTGGCTGATGGTCACCGTGGCGGTCATCGCCGTTCTCGCCCTGATCCTTTCGGAGACGGGAACCATACCGGAGTGGCTCTACCTGGCAGTGCTCGTTGCAGGCTTTCCCTTGTTCGTCCTGTTCCTCGGGCTCTGGTGGATGGCCCGGGAAGGAGACGCAGATATACCGTTCATGGGGTACTGAGATGATTCCCTACCTGCTCTTCGCAACGTTCTTCGGTCTCCTCCTCCTCGGCATACACCGGAAGCTGATCGCCCGTATCCAGCGGCGCCCCGGGCCGCCGATCTGGCAGGAAATACTTCATACACTCAAGTTTTCCTTCAAGAGCACCTGGATCCCGGCAACGGCGAGCGAAGTCCTCTTTGTTTCAGTGGTGCTGATCGCCATCGGGATATGGACGGCGGCATTCTTTGTTCTGGTCACTGGAGGAAGCCTCCTGATCATCTTTGCCATCTATATGCTCCACAAGATTGTCGAGCACGGGTTCGGGCTCTCCTCGGGATCGCCCTACGGAAAGTTCGGAGGGGTCAGGTCGGTCATTTCTGCGGCATCAGAGATACCCCTGTTCGTGAGTGTTTCAGCGGTGGCCATTTTCACGGGTTCGCTCCAGATCTCGGATATCATTGCTTACCAGGCAGAAACAGGACCACTCCTCTTCACCATTCCGCTCGCAGCCATCGCCCTGTACCTGGTCATCCTCTCCAAGGTCCCCGCATCCCCCTTCGCCATCGTGGAGAGCAAGGAGATCGTGAGCGGGTACAAGACCGAGCACTTCGGAGTCTGGCGGGCAGGCCTTGAAACCTGTAACGGGCTCAAGAGCTATGTCCTGCTCCTCACCTTCATCACGGTCTTCATCGGGGCTCTTCCCTTCCTCGGCATCCTGCTGACCATGCTCCTGCTCGTCGTATCCCTCGCATTTGTGTGCGCGCTCTGCCCCATGCTGTCTCCCTTTGACAGTGTAACAATCCAGACGATTATTACCGGTATCATGCTGATATATGTACTATACCTGGGGGTATTCGGATGATCCGGAAGATCCTCCTCGCTGCCGTTATCGTCTATATCGCGGTGAGCACGGCCCAGATCATCCAGAGACCCTCGACCGCCCCGGAAGGAGTGGTGATCGGCGCCGCCCTGCTTGCGGTAATCTCATTTTCTTATATGAGGGACGAGCAGGGTCTTGCGAAGTGGGAAGGTACCGCCGTCTGGCTTGCTGTCTTCCTCTTTGTACTCTATGGAATACTGAAATATGCGGGTGTGCTATGAGCGGGTATCTCTATGAAAAGGATCTCTCCTCGATGAAGTATGCCATCCTCACCAGCACCCGCCATGACCGGATGGTACGGGAGATTGCAGATGACCTCGGCATCCCCCAGCTCAGACTTCGGCGATATATCATGGACCAGTTTGACATGCTGCTGATGGAGAACCTGCCGGCACGGTATGAACAGGGAAAGAGGCTGACGGCAGAGGCACCTGCGGCTGAGCGTGACCTGAAGACGCACCTCTATTCACGGGCCGTCCCGCTCATTCAGGAAGAGCAGATGGAATGTATCTTTTCCCGGGTGAAGGAAATGATGGAGAATGGAATGCCTGAAAAGGAAGCCGTTTCAGCCGGCAGACGCCTGATCCGGGAGGCAATCCTGGCATGAGCCTGCTCCAGAGGGTCAAGAACTTCGTCCGGTCTAAATCAATACACGTTGCCTACGTCGATGTGGGTTCGTGCAACGGATGCGATATCGAGGTGCTCGCCTGCCTCTCTCCCCGGTATGATATCGAGCAGTATGGTATCTATGTCCACAACAATCCGCGGGAGGCAGACATCCTCCTGGTCATCGGGGCATTTACCCCTGGCTGGGAGGAGAAGCTCCGGAGTGTGTGGGAAAAGATACCTGATCCCAAGGCGGCAATAGCTATCGGGAACTGTCCGATCTCCGGGTGCGTGTTCAACCGCCCGCACAGCCTCATCGACCCGCCGGTTGCGAAGCATATCCCCATTTCCGCACAGGTTCCGGGGTGCCCCCCGCGCCCGACCGAGATCCTCTCTGCGGTGCTTGCTGTGGCTCCGGTTGTTTTCAAGGACTATGAGGTGAAGAAGCGATGAAGCGGACCGTGGATGTCTCAATACCTGTCGGGCCGGTGCACCCCTGCTGGAAAGAACCGGCACGGGTGAAGTGCGAGACAAAGGGAGAGTACGTTCTCTCGGCAGAGGTGGAACTCGGCTACATGAAGAAGGGAATCGAGCGGATTATGCGGGGACGGCCCTGGCAGGAAGTGATGTTCCTTGCAGAACGGGTGTGCGGGATCTGCTCGGTCATCCACAATATGGTCTTCATCGAGGCACTCGAGGCTATCAGCAGTATTCCGGTTCCCGATCGCGCCGCGCTTCTCAGAGTCGTTGTCAATGAACTCGACAGGATGCAGAGCCATATCCTTGCCAACTTCTCATACTGCTACACCATCGAACATGAGACGCTCGGGATGTACCTGCTCGATGTCAGGGAGAAAGTGATGGACGAGCTGGAGCGGATCACCGGTGCACGGGTGACCTGCGCCTATATCGTTCCCGGGGGAGTCCGGTTCGATCTCCGGGCTGAAGACGCGTTGCACCTCCGGGCGAACCTCGCTGCAATCGAAGAAGAGATCACCCGGTATATGGGGATGTTCGAGAACGGTCCGCTGATCGCACTCCGGAGCAGGGAGATAGGGATCCTCACCAGGGAGGCCGCACAAGAAGCCTGTGCAGTCGGCCCGACGGCGCGGGCGAGCGGCATGCCGGAGACCGACCGGAGGCTCCGCCACCCGACCTATCAGAAGCTCGGGTTTACCCCGGTATCCAGGGAAGAAGGAGATAACTATGCCCGGATCATGATGCGGTTCCAGGAGGTCCTCCAGAGCATCGCCCTCATACGGATGTGCCTCGACAGTCTGCCTGAAGGACCAATCCGCGGCGGCGGAATCCCCGGTGCCGGCGAAATAGCCTACTCTGGTGAAGCCCCTCGGGGAGAACTCTCCTACTTTATCAAAACCGATGCTGCGGGCAGGGTGCTTGACATCGCTATCCAGACCCCGTCCATCATGAATATCGAGGCCTGCTGTCACTACATGCTCAAGGGAGTGGCATCGCTCGCGGATGTACCGTCGACCTTCGTCTCTTCAGACCCGTGCATCGCCTGCACGGAGCGGTGATATGGCGCTCTCACTCACCTACTATCTCAAAGAGTTCTTCCGGCTCGAATGGCTGCAGAAGTTCCTGTTCGTGAGGACTGTCCCGCTTGTTACCCCTCCCTACTTCAGGAACTTTCCCGAGCTCACCGGAAAGACCTGCACTCACCACCTCTTCTGTATGATGGCCTGCCCTGCCCCGGGTGCGATCGATGTGATCCGGACACCGGAAGGATGGCAGCCGAGGATTCACCTGGGCCACTGTATCAGGTGCGGGCTCTGTGTCGAAGCCTGCCCGAACGGAGTGCTCACCAGCGGGCGCATTCTCGAGACCATGTTTTATGACAATACTGCACTCTCGTTCTCGTTCCGGATCGATGTGGATACGGACCGGTGCATGGGTTGCGGGAACTGTGCGGTCGCCTGCCCCGTGAATAAGCTGATCGATGCCCAGATGTCATTCGGCGGCAGGGCATCTACCGATGACCTCCTGCTCAAGGTAAGTGAGGGGAAATGCCAGGTGCTTCACGTGGAGAAGTGCACAGGGTGCAAAACCTGTGAACATCACTGCCCGAACGAGGCCATATCAGTGGCCCGACTCCTGGAAGCGGTCCACGCCCCGGAGGAGGAGCTATGAGAGGTATCCTGAACACAGGGAGGACCATCCGGCAGGGATCATATGTGGAACGGAAGAACAGTCCTGCATACCGGGAGGAAGCTGCCTCACTGCACATGAACCAGGTAGATATGCTGGATCTGGAACTCGAAGAGGGGAGCCACGTGAGGGTGAGATCCGACCAGGGTGCGGTGGTGATGGTAGCACGCCCGGCCGACGGGCTGGCCCGGGGAGAAGTCTTTGTCTGCCTCGGCCCGTATGCAAATTTCCTGGTGAACCCTGAGACGCACGGTACCGGGATGCCGGATTTCAAGACCACCCCCGTAACCATTGAGCCCACAACAGAGCAGGTTCCCACGGTCCGTGAGATCATGGAACGGTATGGAGGAGTCGGCTATGAAGATTGAAGATGTGGTCTGTACGTTCTGCGGGTGTCTCTGCGATGATCTTGTCGTGGAAGTTGAAAATAACCGTGTCATCAGCGTTGAGAACGGCTGCACACTTGCCAATGAGAAGTTCATGGGAGACCACCGGCTGAAATCACCGATCCGGAGAGAAGGGAACGGCTGGAAAGCACTCTCCTATGATGATGCTATCCGGGAAACCGCAGAAATACTACTCGATGCCGATCGACCTCTCCTCTACGGCTGGAGCGGAACGCACGGGGAAGCCCAGAGCGTTGGTGTCCACCTTGCCGAACTCCTCGGAGCGGTGATCGACAACACCTCTACCGTGTGCCATGGACCGTCCATCATGGCCATCCAGGAGGTGGGGCACCCGGGATGTACGCTCGGACAGGTGAAGAACCGGGCCGATGTCATCGTGTACTGGGGGGCAAACCCCATCGATGCCCATCCGCGGCATATGAGCCGCTACACCACGTATGCAGACGGTTTCTTCGTGAAGGAGGCATTCAAAGAACGAAAGGTGATCGTGGTCGATGTCCGGAAGACCGAGTCATCTGCGGTTGCCGATGAATTCGTTAAGGTGGAAAGAGGGGGCGATTATGCAATACTCTCGGCCCTGAGAGCGATTGTCCGGGGGAAGCGGGACCTCATCCCCAAACAGGTCGCCGGAGTAACCCGGGAGCAGCTCTTCAGGGTCGCCGACATCTGCATAAATGCAAAATTCGGGGCAATCTTCTTCGGCCTCGGCCTCACCATGTCGCCCGGAAAGTACAAGAATATCCGGAATGCAATCGAGCTGACGGAGGAGCTTAACCGGCATACAAAGTTCACCATCTCACCGATGCGGGGGCACTGGAATGTGTACGGTTCAAACGAGGTCTTCACCTGGATCACCGGCTATCCTTATGCCGTTGATTTTGCACGGGGGATCGCATTCTACAACCCGGGCGAGACAACCAGTGTGGACATCCTCAAACGGGGTGAGTGTGATGCCTGCCTGGTGGTGGCAAGCGATCCGGGAGCTCACTTCCCCCGTGCATGCGCCGAGCATCTCGCCCGCATCCCTACGGTCCAGATCGATCCACACGTCAATGCGACCACCCACCTGGCCACGCTCCAGATCCCGGTTGCCGTCACCGGCATTGATGCAGAGGGGACGGCATACCGGATGGACGGGGTGCCCATCCGGACACGAAAGCTCTTTGATGGAACCTATCCGAGCGACTTCGATATCCTCGGGAAAATCTATGAGCAGGTGAAGGAGGTAAAGGGATCATGACCGGACTGCTGGTGAAGAACGCCTATGTCATCGATCCGCTCTCGGGAGTAAACGGCGAGATCATGGATATCGCCGTCCGGGACGGAAAGATCGTGGAAGACGTGAGGAGCGGTGCAGTGGTCATCGATGCCGGAGGCTGTCTGACGCTCCCCGGGGGGATCGACTCCCATTCCCATGTCTGCGGGACCAAGGTGAATTTCGGACGATACATGAGTCCCGAGGATATGCGGGCAGGAAGAACGGCCCGGAAAGGAGCCATGCACGTAACATCGGGATACAGTGTCCCGACCACCTTCGGGAACTCCTACCGGTACAGTGCTATGGGATACACGACGGTACTTGAGGGCGCAATGGCGCCGCTTGAGGCCCGCCATACCCACGAGGAGTTCACCGCCACGCCACATCAGGACATGCTGGCGAACACCCTCTTCGACGGGAACTGGTCGATCATGGAGGCGGTGCGGGACAAGGATATGAAGCGTGCCGCGGCCGTGGTTGCCTGGACGCTCGCTGCGGTAAAGGGATTTGCCATCAAGCTGACAAATCCCGGGGGAACCGAGGCCTGGGGGTGGGGGGAGGATGTCCACAGCATCCGCGATGAGGTGCCCCACTTCGGGGTCACCCCTGCCGAGATCATTGAGACCATGATCCAGGCAAACGAGCTCCTCAACCTCCCGCATTCAGTCCATATCCACTGTAACAACCTCGGTGTGCCAGGCAACTACCAGACCACCCTCGACACCATCAATCTTGCTCCCGATCTCAACAAGGATCGCCAGAGCCTGTACCTGACACACGTGCAGTTCCATTCGTATGGTGGTTCGACCTGGCAGGATATCTGCTCGAAATCTGAGGATATTGCCAGGGCGGTGAATGCCAGACCCCAGGTAGCCATCGACATGGGACAGATCATGTTCGGGCGGACCACAACCATGACCGCTGACGGCCCGATGGAATGGAAGCTCTACATGCTCCACCACAACAAGTGGAGTAACCATGACGTGGAGCTGGAGACCGGATCGGGCATTATCCCGGTCTACTACGGGAGAAAGAGCCTGGTCAACTGCGTAATGTGGGCGATAGGTCTCGAACTTGCCCTGCTGACGGAGAATCCCTGGCAGTGCATGCTCGCCACCGACAACCCGAACGGGGCTCCCTTTGTGAAATATCCCGAGATCATCGCCTTGCTGATGAGCCGCAAACTCCGCGAGTACGAAATGAAAGTGATCGATCCCAGGACCGAGCATTTTGTCCCCCTCTTTGCCATCGACCGGGAGCTCGACTGGTACGAGATTGCGGTAATGACCCGGGCAGCACAGGCAAAAGCCCTCGGCATTACCCGGATCGGCAAGGGACACCTCGCCCCGGGGGCAGAGGCCGACATCGCCATCTATCCCCTGAAACCCGACGAACTCGATCCGACTGTCGATTACCAACAGGTGATGGCCGGGTTCGCAAAGACGAGATATACCATCAAGCGGGGGCGGGTGGTGGCGCGCGATGGGGAAGTCATCGTGGAAGGGGCGAACAGCACCATCTGGAGCAGGTCAGATGTCCCGCCCGAATATGACCTGAACCAGGATCCCGAGTTTGTGAAGAAGTTTGAACAGTACTACACCGTGAGAATGAGGAATTACCCGGTTCAGGACGTCTACCTGCCCCGGGGACTCTGCATCAGAACTGAGGCATCGCTATGAGGGTCATCCTTAAAACCCGGCCGCGGGCAAAACCGAAGATCCCCATCGAGGCAGAGACCATCATCCCCCAGAATTTTCTCCGGAAGAACGATGTCCGCGTCTACGAGGGGAACAAGGAACGGAAGCTTGAGGATCTCTTTTACATAACGATTGAGGGTCCGGCTGTCTCCCCCGATCAGGTGGAAGTAATCCTGACCGGAGACACCGGAGTCATCAAGCGGGTCGGCGAATACATGAACGCCGGGCGGATCATCGTTGAGGGGGATATTGGCATGCACTGCGGCAATTTCATGAGTGCCGGGGAGATCATCATCCGGGGCAATGCCGATTCCTGGCTCGGCCGTGAGATGCGGGGCGGAGTTATCCGTTGCGAGGGAAACGCAGCCCACTATTGCGCAGCCGGCTACCGTGGAGAAAAGAGGGGAATGCGGGGAGGGACGGTCGAAGTGCTCGGGAATGCCGGGGATTTCGCTGCCGAATATCTCTGCGGCGGAGATGTGCTCATCCACGGGAACTGCGGGGATCTCCCGGCGGTGGAGATGCGGGGCGGAACCCTGACCATCGGTGGCGATTGTCATCGCCCCTGTGGTAATATGACCGGCGGGACCTGCCGGATCTTCGGCGCAGCACACCAGTTCCTTCCGACGTTCAGGAAGAATGGATCGGAAGAGATGGAGTATGCCGGAAAGCAGCATCGAATGGCCGTGTACCGTGGCGATGTTGCCAACCGTGGGAAGGGAACGGTTCTGATCAGAACGTAATGGTATCTGCCGTCCGAAAGGCCCTGCAGAGATGAGAGCGCGGCCCCTGGGGTTTCAGACAGGGATATTCAGAAAAAAGGAAACGTATCGGAAATGACCTCTATGCCTCTGCCACGTCCTCGGACTGGCAGGAGGGGCACATCGGCCGTTTGCTCACGCTTATGAATTTTTCTCCGCATTCTTTACATTTGTAGTCCTTGCCCTTCACCCGGTCAGGGGGTATCTCCATATCAACCGGTCCTCCGACTGTGCACATCGAATAGTCACCTCAGTAAGATGCATTGGTAAGAATCCTAATAAGTATATGCACTTCAGTCCAAGGATATGAGCTGAAATAAAAAAGAGAGAAGGCTACCTGCCGTTTTTCAAGATCATCAGCATGGCTGTGAGGAGGATACCACAGAGGGGTGCCGCAGGAGAGATTGGGACAGCAGTCGGTGTTCCGGTTGCGGCGGTGTCCGGTATGGCAGTTTCTGTCGGACTGGTCTCCGCTGGGGCGGGGGTTTCTGCAGACAGGAGCACGACATCCACCCTTACCGTATCGCCCGCAGCGAGATCGACGGTATTTTCTGCGGGGAGATATCCGCGCAACTCGATGAGTACCTGGTAGGTTCCTGGAAGGAGATCCGGGAGGTCGAGAGGCGTGTTTCCGGAATACTGCCCGTTAACCGTCACCTGCGCACCCGGAGGAGTAGAGAGTACTTCGATGCGGCCATTGGTTACCGGCCGGGAAAGGATGATATCGATACTTGAGTACGGAACTCCTGAAAGTGCATCCCGTGCCACCGGCATCGTTGCTGCATACACCGTGTACTTTCCTGCCGCGAGACCTCCTGAGACCCGTCCTGTCCGCCAGGTATAATTCCAGCGATCCAAAGTAACATCGACCTGGGTGAAGGTCTCCGGCTCCCCGGTGATTACCGGTGAGATGCTGCTGTCCATCCGCGATCCGTCTGATGGAACTCCCGGGCCGGTCATGAACAGGTACACTCTGCCGGCTCCGATCGATGTTCCTGAAAGGGGTATACTATCGCCGATCTCTGCTTCCCGTGGTTCTGCTGCGGCATTCCCGGGGATCACTACCGTAAGAAGGATACAGAGCAGGATACAGGACACGATTGGTCGTGTACGTTCATGGGTCATCATTGTCACCCAGGGAGGCCTCCCTGATTAGTCAAAAAGGTGGGCGCTGAACCGTTGTGACGATGAACGCTCCTCAGTTTTCCTTGCACCAGATGGCGGGGGCACTTTTCCCTGCATTCCCGTGAACAGGAATGAACAGGTGCCGGAATCCTCGCGGAATACCATGCATTGTTCGCCGATACAGGGTTTCTTGTCAAACGGGCACAATTTATCGGTCATGAGTGGGCTCCTTTCCTATCGGCTTCTCCAGGTATTCCGGGAGATCGCTGAACGCCACGATCGCCGGGCACGGGTGAATATGCCCCTTACCCCGGGCTTGTCTCTCCATTTCGCAATGAGCATGGCTCTCTGGTCGATCATGGATGGCTGAACATAAGGGAAGGGAAAAAATATAGCTATCGGGGTGATGCCTGATCGTATCAGCAGGCGACAAAAAGCTGGATGACCGGGACGCACGAGAATAACAGAATCGCAGCGGCCATCAGGGTGGTTTCCTTCATGGGAGTCCTCCGTTTCACGCAGGAAAGAATGGCAGGAGTGGTTAAAAATTAGGTGGATGGTGACGGTTCAAAGGTCATTTTCCGGAGTTTGTTCTGGCAAGGCGCTCCACGGTCTGCTCCGAGTAGGAATATACCCTGATGGTGTCGATCAGTGCCGGGCCATATATCCGGTGAGATCGGTTACCGATCACCAGGTAGAGACCTGAATCCGACGGGGCAATCTGTTGTTCAGTCCGGTGGGAAAGTTTTCCATCCACATAGAAATCTACGGTGCGATCAGGACGTATCACCACCGTATACCGGTGCCATTCACCGAGATCCTCATCCACGATCCTGGTATCCCATTCGTATTTTCCGGATTCGTTCATGATGCCGAAGTCCCGGTAGGCATGCCCCCTCTCCTCTGGTGGATTGCCCCAGCATGCCTCCCCGATGACCCGGTAAGAAACCTGCATGACCGCCCCGCCCCCGGCTTCCTCTCTCGCAAGACGGAACAGCCCGTCAACCCAGCACCCGTCTGTATGGGAGTCGTTCAGGTATAGATCGCACTGGAGGATCAAGCCGTCAGAATAATCGAATCTGGTCGTCGAAACCGCAAAATTGTCCCAGAGATCATCGCCGCGGCTGTCAAAACAGGGCGGTGGATTTCCCAAATCATCCCTGATCATGGGTTGCGGGTTCCCGATCAGGATCCATCCGGACAGCCCCTGGTCAAAATCTTCGGAGCAGATGAGACCATCCGTCACCGGTCCGGGGTCGTCTCCCATGATGCCCCCGGACGGGAGGGAGAGTGAACCGGCCGTGATACTCACCATGAGTACATATGCGATAATACCCAGTGCAAAGATCACCCCCACTGCAGTAACAAGTGAATCCCTCTCCCTCACGCCCGACCTCCGCTGACGACGGTTGTACTTCTAGCTAATTTGGCATGAAAACGTATAGCCGTTATGAAATCGTTCTGCTTTCTCCCTGCGGATCTTCCGGGTGGCGTGGTGACCGGGGGACCCGGGGCCGGGGTATCACGAGAGCCCGGAGATCTTGGCGATCAGGCGTCTGACAGGGCCGGGGCGGATAACAATCGATCCCGCAGGGCAGATCTCATGGCAGCAGTAGCATCGGATGCAGTTCTCCCGCATGAGTTCCGGAACCCCCTCGTGCAGGGTGAGGGCACCCACCGGGCATATACGGGCACAGCGACCGCAGTGCTGGCAGTGATCCGGTTGAAAAGAGGGATACGGAGTATAAACCCCGCCGAGCCGGTGCAGGAGAGAGAGGAGCATGCTCCGCTGCATCCCTCTCCCCGATCCCTGGTAGGTTGAAGGGAGGCGGACCCCCTGCCCCTGCAGCGCTTTGGGAGGATTTCCAACGAGTGAAATCTGGTCGGGAATGCTACCGGGAAGGCCGCGCTCACGGGCGGTCCTAAGGGTGGGGACGTCAGCGGCAGGGATTCCCATCATTTTGCAAGCGACCTGATCGAGAGCAGTTGCGCTCCCGCCTGCCAGGAGCGCCTCCACCAGCCGCGGGGTTCCGGATGAAGGGCCATCCCCTTCCATGACCATCACCGCGTCCATGACCTGAAGCGAAGGCCGCAGGAGATCGTTCAGGTCGAGGATCATCCCGGCAAAGTGGTCCGGATCCTGAAACCGGGCATGGTGGAGGGGTTTTTCCAGACCGGGAAGAACTCCGAACAGGTTCTTTGCACCTCCGGAATAGAGAGTCCAGAGGTGGGTCTTGGCCTTTGAGACCACGATGATATGATCGGCATCGAGTGCCGGTGCTATCACCGGGAAGCTCTTCGCCAGGAGGCCGGCAGGGTGGGAGACGGTGCGGTATCCGGTATCGTAATTAAGCTCCGCACCGGTATCACGGGCAACTGCTTCATACCCGGCAGCCGCATACAGTCGTCTGAGGTTAGCCGGGGTATATCGTATCCCGCCCCCGGGGCTGTCAGCAATGATCACCCGGCACCCAAGATCTCTACAGATGAGCGATACGGCCCGTACAACCTCAGGATGGGTGGTCACGCACCGTTCTGGCGGAAGCCCCTGGAGGAGATTCGGTTTGAGGAGCACCCGGCTCCCCGGACTGATGAAGGTGGTGATTCCACCCAGCGCATCAATTGCCTTCCTGACGGCGGTCTCAACCTCTTCCCGGTTGTACGAGCCGCACGCTACACAGGATACGACTTCCTTCTCTCTACCGGCCATTCATTCACCCCACGCCGTGGCGGTGCGGGACTGATGTGCAAACAGGAAGCAGCCGCCGAGGAAATAGGCGATGGGAATGGTCCAGAGAGGGTATGCCACCAGGAAATAGATTTCAGCACAACCGAGAACGAGCCGGGCCCCTGCGGTGTCGTTACCGAATGCGGCCATGAATGCAGCACCATACACTCCGGCGGTGACTACCAGATAGATGAGCACCCCGCAAAGACCGCCCCTGATATTGCTTATGGCATCTTTGACACAGGTATGCATACCTGATCTCTCATTGCACCTGATGGCAAAAAAGAGATCTCATCTCCGGTCTCGAAACCGCTCCGTGTTCCTGCGTTCGTTCCGGCCGGCCCGTTTAAATCCGGAGAAGCTGATGTTCTGGAAGGAAACCCGGCAGGGATGAGCGGATGAGGTATCACGATGAGCGGTCACGGCGTTCATGGCAGAACCCTGAAAAGATACTCGTCCGCACCGGACTTGGCCCCGGAGACACCATGATTGATATCGGTTGCGGTGAGGGATTTTTTACCCTCCCGGCTGCCCGGTTAGCCGGCAGCAGCGGGAAGATCATCGGGATAGATATCAACGGGAGCGCCGTCTCACGGATGCTGGAGCAGGCCCGGAAAGAAGGGCTTGGCAATGTAGACGGAATTGTCGGAAGCGGTGAGGAGACCCTTGCCTGTGAAGGCTGCGCAGACCTGATTTTCTTCGGCATTGATCTCCATGATTTCTCGGATCCGAAGAAAGTCCTCCAGAATGCCCGCCGGATGATCAAACCTGGCGGCACGCTCTGCAACCTGGACTGGCAGAAGAGGGAGACACCCTTCGGCCCACCGGTCAGCATACGATTCGATGAGGAGACCGCGGCAGCACTGATCCGGGAAGCAGGGTTTACGATACTGCGTATTGAAGAGATCCCTCCCTGGTTCTACCTCATCACGGCAGACCCGTGCGTCGCCAATCCGGTCTGGAGGGACCCAGGATGTTTATAGCGGAAAAAATTTCAGTGAAGCGGAATTCATGCAGTAGCGCTTTCCGTCCGGCGGTGGGCCATCATCAAAGACATGACCGAGGTGGGCTTCACACCGGGCACAGAGCACTTCAGTTCGGATCATTCCAAAACTCCGGTCGGTTTCGGTCCTGATATTGTGCTCATCGACAGGTGAGGAAAAACTCGGCCAACCGGTCCCGGAATCAAATTTGGTATCAGAATGGAAGAGATCAGTGCCGCAACAGACACACCGGTACAGCCCGGTGCCATGGAAGTCATGGTATCTGCCGGAGAAGGCCGGTTCCGTCCCCTTCTTCCGTGCGACCCGGAACTCCTCATCGGTGAGGATCTCCCGCCATTCGGCATCACTCTTCCGGATTGTATCACGGTCTTCGAGTTCACCAGTTTGTGCGTTGTAGATGATGACCATGCTCACTCCGCCGCTCAATCATGCTCTGATCCAATTCTCCGATAAAGGTGAATGACGGGGGGGGTTATCCCTTCCTGAATACGAGGAATGCGCATCCCGCAAGTGCAGCAAACAGCACCACGGGAGAGAGGCCTGCCCTGCCGGTTTGAACAGAAGGAACGAGTGCTGCCGATACGGTGTTCCCCTCCCCGGTAATAGTGATTACCTGGCTGAAATCGGTATAACCATCCAATGTTATCAGGAGCAGGTGATCACCCGTTGTAACATCAGCAACGGTCAGGGGGGTCATCCCGATCATCTGTCCGTCAAGATATACACTGGCTCCCGGGGGATCAGAGGATATGGTCAGGGGTCCGGAGACCGGTTTCTGGAGGGTGACCGGAACCTTCTTCAGCTCATTCTTCTCCACGAAGATCTCCATGGTCTGGGTGGCATACCCCTCTTTCGAGACCCGGATGGCATGGTTACCGGGGACGACATCGCGGATGATGAAAACCCCGCTGGGTGGAACGGTTCCTGCTTCAGTCCCGTCGAAATAAACGGTGGAGAGGGTGGGGGTTACGAGCAGGTGGAGGGTGCCGTACTCGATTAGCGGCAGGGCCGAGAGCTTTACATAGATATCAATGACCTGGCCTTTTCCCGGGACCGACGTGATCGCCCCCGTATAGGTCTTATAGCCATCTTTTTCAATGGTGAATGTCCGGTACGGCGTTCCGGTCACATAGACCGGCACATCCAGCATCCCTGCAGCGATCTCCCCTTTATAATCGCCATCGAAGTAGACTTTAGCCCCATCCACATTGCAGTGGATACGGTAAGTACCCATATCGCCTCCTATGGGCTCATCAGGTTGCGCACCGGCGGTTCCAGCGACCAGAACAAGCGAGAAAATCGCTACTGCAACAGGAAGAGAGAATTTTTTCATGGTTTATCAGTCCGATATACTGTATGGGTTTTTTTGGCGGTATTTAAATCTATCAATGCTTTTCTGGCGAAAAGGAGCCCTCCCCGTCTTTCCGGGATACGGCAGAGCCGGGGGAGGAGGCTGGGGAGGGAAAAAAGCGATTCATTCAAGAGATGACACGGTCATTACCCTCTTTCAGAGAGAACCATGACACCACACGCAGGAAGGGGTCACGGGAGAGACCAGTGGAACGGTGAAGGGAGCCCCCGACGCTGTATCTGTCCCAACTGCAGGTATGAACGTGCCCGCCCGCCGGAAGTCCCCTGCTATGTCCTGAAGTGCCCCCGTTGTGATTCACCGATGACAGATCTCTGAAAGATGCCGGGACGGGAACACGGGGAAAGACGCAGAAAAAAATGAACTAAGAGGCCAGGGCCGAGACTCGAACCCGGGTCGGGGGATCCACAGTCCCCTAGGATGACCAACTACCCCACCCTGGCAGGATATACCCGGATACATTGGATTTCGCGATATATAATATATGACCATCCGGATGCGCCGGACTGTGGTGCCGGTATCGCCAGCTCTTCCTCTGCCCGAGCTATCACTAGCACCCTCCGGCACCCGATATCTCTCCGGGTTATAGTCAAAGGCAAGGTGGTTTCCAGTGACGCAGAAATCAGGCATCCGGACTCCGATTGTCGCCGTGCTTGGCCACGTCGATCATGGCAAGACCTCGCTTCTTGACCGGATAAGAGGTTCATCGGTGGTGAGCACCGAAGACGGAGCCATCACCCAGCATATCGGGGCGACTATCGTTCCGATCGAAGCGATCAGGAAGATGAGCGGCACGATGGAAAAGATGCCTATCAGAGTTCCGGGACTCCTCTTCATCGACACTCCTGGTCACCATGCATTCACCACCCTCCGTGCACGGGGAGGAGCGCTGGCGGACATGGCCATTCTGGTTGTGGACATCAACCAGGGATTCCAGCCACAGACCACCGAAGCGCTCCAGATCCTCCGCACCTACCGTACTCCCTTCGTCGTAGCGGCGACAAAAGTTGATCGCATTCATGGATGGCGCCCTTCAAAAGACGAGCCATTTCTCACCTCATTCGCCCGCCAGAACGACCGGGTGAAGGATCTCGTGGAGACCAAGATCTACGGACTGGTGGCCAAGATCTCGGAATTCGGGTTCTCCGGGGAGCGCTTCGACAGGGTCTCCGATTTCCAGCGGAATCTGGCAATCGTGCCGGTCAGTGCCCACACCGGAGAGGGGATCGCCGAACTTCTCATGGTCATGATAGGGCTTGCCCAGCGCTACATGGAGCAGGATCTGGCATACTCAATTGATGGGCCCGGGACCGGAACGGTGCTCGAGGTCAAGGAAGAACGGGGTCTGGGAACCACCCTTGACGTCATCCTCTATGATGGGACCCTCTCGGTGGGTGACGAGATAGCGATCGCCAGAACTGACGGGGTGGCGGTCACAAAAGTCCGGGCACTGCTGAAGCCGCGCCCCATGAAGGAAATCCTGGTTGAAGACCGGTTTGAACGGGTCAAGAAGGTAACGGCAGCTGTGGGAATCAAGGTGAGTGCCCCAAATCTCGATGGTACTATTGCCGGATCGCCGATCCAGGTGGTCTCCGGTGACCCGGAGCCGGTGAAGGAGCGGATCAGGAAAGAGATGGAGGAGATCTCGGTCAAGATCTCTCCTGAAGGAGTAATAATAAAGGCGGATACGATAGGGGCGCTGGAAGCGCTCTGCAACGAGCTTGATGCAAAGGAAATCGGGGTCATGCGGGCCGAGGTGGGCCCGGTCAGCCGCCATGACCTCATCGAGGTGGAGACAATCAAGAACCACTATTACCGGGCCCTCCTCGCATTCAACACCGCAATCCTCCCTGATGCGGCAGAGATGCTCAGGGATCCCGGGTATACGCAGGTGAAGGTCTTCGAAGGCCGGGTGATCTACCAGCTCGTTGATGATTATACCGCCTGGCGGGACGAGATGAAGAGGAAGGCTGAGCAGCAGCGGTTCGAGCAGATTATCATGCCGGCAAAGATCCGGATATTACCTCACTGCATTTTCCGACAGAGCAACCCCGCTGTGGTCGGTGTGCGGGTGCTCGGAGGAACACTCCGGACCGATGTCAACCTCATTCAGACCGATGGCAGGAAGGTCGGGCACCTCAAATCCATGCAGCTCAATCAGGAGAATATCCGTGAGGCGAAGGCCGGGGCTGAGGTTGCAATCTCTATCGAGGGAGCAACAGTCGGACGCCAGTTGAACGAGGGAGACGATCTCTTTGTAGAGATCCCCGAACGTCATGTCAAGGTGCTCGAACGTGAGATGCGGGCCACCCTGCCGATCAGCACTCAGGAAATTCTCGGTGAGTTTACGGTGATGAAGCGCCAGGGCGATCCGTTCTGGGGCAAATAGTATTTAATAGATCGGCCGCCCAAAATTATGGGTACTTCCCGGGGGAGAACCGCATGCAGGCACCGGTACCTGGTGCAGTCCGGTCGAGATGAGATCCGGATCGCGGCCCCCTGTCTCCGGGATACTATTGAATCAAGGAGTCGTGGCACATGGTGGAGTTCAAGGTTGTATTGTCTGACCAGAAGTCAGGTCGGGCATATAATATCAACGTGAGTGGTGGTCCGGCAGGTGCCATCATCGGGAAACGGATTGGAGACGAGTTGGATGCAGGGCCATTCGGTCTGCCGGGGTACCGCATGAAGATCACCGGGGGATCTGACCGGAATGGGACCCCGGCCCGGAGGAACCTCCCTCTATCCGGCAGGAAGAGACTGCTGCTCTCGGGCGGTGTCGGGTTCAAACCGGTCAGGGAAGGGCAACGGCGGAGGAAATCAATCCGGGGCAACGAGATCACCGCGGATTTTGTCCAGGTCAATGCCCGGATCACCGCCTACGGCGACAAATCCCTTGAAGAATACTTTGCCAAACCCGCCCCCGAAGAACAGAAAGAATAATATTTTATTTTTTCAGGATCGTTTCCCTCAGCGCAGGGAGCAGATCTTCAAAAGGTACGCCATAGCGCCGTGCCAGGATAACAATTGCCGCTTCCGGCCTGATCTTCCCCTCGAAATTCTTGTGGATGAGGGTGTTCATCTCGGCAGCAATGGTGGTGAGGGGGAGATTACGCTGCAGGGCAATCCGCTGCATGAGCTCCTCCTGCGGGTCCGATTTCCGGAACACCGAGGCTGATGGTTTGAATCCGAGTGGGATCTCAACCGCTCCCACATCGAAAAGCGGCCGGATCATATCGCCTTCATAAGCGATCAATCCCTCCTCCTCTGCCCGTGAGAGGAGCATGGTGGCCTGCTCGATATTCATCCATCCCCGTTCAAACGCAAGATAATAGACGATCTCATTCTTTTTCAGGCGTTCTTTTCGCGTATGCCTGAACGGTGCGGCGATGGTGCTGGCGAGACTCATACCTGCTCCTGGCAGTGCTTACCGGACGGGGATGTTCCCTCACTCTGCATACAGGAATAACCGTATATCACCGGTTTTTATCAAGCAATCGATCGGCAACCGTATCGAACGAGAGAACCTCCGGGCACGGTTCGCAAGACTCATATGATCGGCATGGCGATGATGGAGTATATGACGAGAACCAGGGAGCATGCAGAAGCAGCCAAGCAGCAGATCGACCAGATCGCCACCGAAATCGAGCGACTTCAGGCGAAGGCAGACCAGACCATAACTGATCTCCGTGCCGAGTACGAGCGAAGGATTAAGGATCTCTCTGCGGAATACGACAGAGAGCTCCGTAATCTTCGCCAGATGCGGTATGATACGGAAGAGCGGGTCACTATGTTGATGAATGCCAGCGGGAGTGCGGTAGAGGAGGTCCGCTCAGGGGTCGATGCGGCAATCAACGAAATGAATGCCGCTCTTGTCCGGGCGAGGAAGCACTTCAAAGACCTCTGATTCCACAGCGGACAATTCAGGGAGGAATGTCCAGGATCGATATAATTATTATTGATAATTCCGATAGGTATTTCGACAAAAGTCGTATCCTACTGTCCTCCTACACCCTTTGCTAGGGGTACGACTTTTGGCATACCAGGTATCGGGGGTACGGCCGCAGGAACGGCTGCTCTCTATTTTTTACGTGCTATATAAAAAGGGATTATTCGATAAGAATTGCGTTGATGACGCCATCCTGGCCGGGTCTGCTGATAATGCGCGCACGTCCTGCTTCGGTCCTGATAACCGCCCCTTTGGTGAGAAGGTTTCGTCTGACGTAGTTCGGATTTGCGCCATTCTCTTCAACAGTCTCGATAGCTGCTTTCCTTATCTCGCCATTTGCACGGTTTGCCACATTGGCGTACTGTGCACGCATCGCACGAACCTTGGGGTTCCCGCCGTACGAGCGGATAACCTTCCTGCGGTCCTCACCGATATGGGTCTCGGCCGGAGCCGAACCTATTTCGCACCTCCGCTTTCCCTGCGAGGGGCGGTATCTTCCACCGGTAGCCCTCCGGACTGATCTTCCCTGCCAGAGCATCGTATATTCCTCTCAAACCTATGTTCGCATCATCACCGCGTGAATCGAACAGAGTGCTGCATATATAATCCCTACAACATATTTAAGAACTCTGTTTGGCCAGCAGCGCGTCGATGACCGCCCCGAGTCCCTCGCCATTCTTCAGATCGGTCCGGCATATCGTCATTGACGGATTATAACGGCGCATATCCGCCTCCATCCGGTCGAGACTAGCCCCCACCAGCGGTGCCAGGTCCACTTTATTGATGATGCCGATATCGCAGCCGCGGAACATCATCGGATGTTTGTTCACCACATCGTCACCTTCGGTTGCACTCACGATGACCACTCTCTTCTCCGCACCAAGCAGAAAATCTGTCGGACAGACCATGTTGCCGACATTCTCGATGAAGAGGAGATCGATTTCATCGAGCGGCAGGCCCTCCGCAGCGTGCTCGACAAGGTGGGCATCAAGATGGCATTCCTTCCCCGTATTTGCATTCACCACCGGAATGCCGAGGACTCTGATCCTCTGGAAGTCATCATCCCCATAGCAGTCACCGGCGATTGCCCCTGCCCTGATTCCCCGTTCTTTCAGGACTGGCACAATCTTCTCTATGAGCGCGGTCTTCCCTGAGCCGATCGCACCGAGGAGATCAATGGCCCGTACACCATGCGCCCTGAATTGAGAAGCATTTTCCCGCGCAATACGGTTATTGACGTCGAATATATCTTTCTCGAGCCTGACGTCGATATGGTGCATGCAGTAGTGTATGATGCTGCAGTGTTTATAGGTTCCATTCGCACACCTTAGTATAATGAAGGATGAGATGAAGGGGCAGCGCATCCTCTATCCCTGCTGAGCCACCCTGCATACTGGTGGAAACACGAAGGCCGTATCGTGGTGAGCTGGGAACAGGGGAAAGAGAAGCTTCTCGCCACAGTGGCCGCTGCACTTGAAGGAAGGCGGTGATCGGGATGTATGATTTGCATACCCATAGCACCCTGACTGACGGTGAGCTGATTCCTATCGAGCTGGTCAGGAGAATGGCTGTGCTTGGGTATACGACTGTGGCCATTACTGACCATGCCGATCCAGCCAACCTGCACTTCGTCATTGAAGCAGTTCAGAAGGTGAAGGAAGCGGCACTTCTGTATGGCGTGAATCTGCTGTGCGGCGTCGAGCTCACCCACCTCCCCCCGGCCATGATCGCGTCCTGTGCATGTGAGGCCAAGCAGAGTGGGGCAGATATCGTAGTGGTCCATGGTGAGACGACTGTTGAGCCGGTGGCCGAAGGGACCAATAGCGCAGCCTGCACCTGCGACGCTGTGGACATCCTCGCCCATCCCGGCCTGATCACTCTGGACGATGCCGAAGCAGCCCGGGATCACCGGGTGGCCCTGGAGATAACCTCCCGGGGTGGCCATAACCGGACGAACGGGTATGTGGTGACGGTGGCACGGGAAGCAGGATGTCTCCTCGTCGTGAACTCCGACGCGCACGGTCCGCAGGATCTCCTCGATGAGCGCGCGAGATTTCTGGTTGCGCGGGGTGCAGGACTTAAAAAGGACGAATGCTCCCGCGTGTTGGCTTTAAATATCGATTCACTGCTTTTACGCGGAATTTGATATTTATACCTTTACAATAAGTTTTTATACTATAAATAAGAATATATATAGATTACTAAACAGTTTCACTGCCATTTTTCCGTGGGCAGGACTGACGGGGTTTTATCTTGAAAGCGATTGGGAATGCGGTGCATACGGTAGGGAAGCGACTCCTTGTTCTTCGCTGCGATCCGGCCCAGCTTCCCAGGATGTATTCCGAGGTCGTTGACAGGAGAATGAAGCCCGTAGGAAAAGTGGTGGATGTGTTTGGGAACGTGGCAACTCCGTATGCGGCCGTGCTCTGCAAGGCAGAATGCAGGGTGGCAGCAGGGGAGAAGTTGTTCATCACAAGGTAGGCGAAGAGTATGCAGGAAGTAGAGAAGTTAAAGATCCTTCAGAACGAGAGAGAAGCTCTCAAACACCGTCTGAAAGAGCGGGTTAAGGAGCACGAGAAGAAAGCAGAGGATCACACCGAGACGGTCTGTCCCGAGTGCGGGAGCCGCCAGCTGGTCCATGATTATGAACGTGCAGAGCTGGTCTGCCAGAACTGCGGGCTGGTCATCGACGAGGACTTCATCGACCGCGGGCCGGAATGGCGGGCGTTTGACCACGACCAGCGGATGAAGCGCTCCCGGGTCGGTGCTCCGATGACCTTCACCATCCATGACAAAGGGCTCTCCACAATGATCGACTGGAGGAACCGGGACTCGTATGGGAGGGCCATCTCGAGCAAGAATCGTGCCCAGCTGTATCGCCTGCGTAAGTGGCAGCGGAGGATCAGGGTCAGCAATGCAACCGAGCGGAACCTCGCATTTGCCCTCTCCGAGCTTGACCGTATGGCCTCCGCTCTCGGCCTCCCGCGCAATGTACGGGAGACGGCTGCGGTGGTGTACCGTGATGCGGTGGACAAGAACCTGATCAGGGGAAGGAGCATTGAAGGTGTTGCTGCGGCAGCCCTCTATGCAGCATGCCGTCAGTGCAGCGTCCCCCGGACCCTTGATGAGATTGCCGAAGTATCACGGGTATCCCGCAAAGAGATCGGGAGGACCTACCGGTTCATCTCCCGTGAACTGGGACTCAAGCTTCTTCCCACATCCCCGATCGACTATGTGCCGCGGTTCTGCTCGGGCCTGAACCTGAAAGGAGAGGTCCAGAGCAGGGCGGTGGAGATCCTCCGGCAGGCCGGTGAGCGCGAGCTGACCAGCGGCCGGGGCCCGACTGGTGTTGCTGCGGCTGCGATTTATATCTCATCCATCCTTGGCGGAGAGCGGCGAACCCAGCGGGAGGTTGCCGAAGTTGCCGGGGTTACTGAAGTAACCATCCGGAACCGGTACAAGGAACTGGCAGAGAAACTGGACATCGAGATCATCCTCTGATCTCACCGATACTTTTCTTGGCGCTCATACCGGCATATGCCGGCGAAGAGGGTGGAAGAGGAACAACTATATCCAACCGGAAGATACCTAGTACACCGCATTTCAGGGCTTGTAGATCAGGGGTAGATCGTTACGTTCGCAACGTAAAGGCCGCGGGTTCGAATCCCGCCAAGTCCATATTCTCTTTTTTAGGAGTAGGAAGAGGTGACCGGAGGTCGCCGTGGTTTCGAAAGGCGAAGCCTTCGGTCCGCAAAAGGAAAGGCCGCGGGTTCGAATCCCCCACTGGTGCAGATTCGCAATGCCTATTACCTATCTGCTCTGAACTCTTAGGGCAGGAAGGGCTCGTAGATCAGGGGTAGATCGTCACGTTTGCAACGTGAAGGCCACGGGTTCAAATCCCGTCGAGTCCATATTTTTTTATTACGATCATCCAGTATTCCTTCTGAAAAACCCGGTGGAAAAGAGGCGACCGGAGGTCGCCATGGTTTCGAAAGGCGAAGCCTTCGGTTCGGAACCGTCGAGTCCATATTTTTTATTACAATCATCCAGTATTCCATCTAAAAAACCCGGTGGAAAAGAGGCTGCCGGGGGTCGCCATGGGGTCGAGAGGTGAAGCTTTCGGCCTGGAAAAGGAAAGGCCAGGATTCCGATTCGGGTATGGGACGAACAGGATGGACTGGTTAATCGATCCAGTCGAGAAGAAGTCCGGGATCCTTTCTGGCGAAACGTCCTTGCGGGGTGCCGGTCCCCTCGTAATCGTGCCGGGATTCTTTCGGGCGGATATCAGAAAGAACGGGCAGGGGGTCACGGGGAGGTTCATGCGGCTGGGAGTGTACTTCTTCGGCCAGGATGATCGGGTTTGGGGAAGCGACTTTCTGGTTCTCCTGGAAGAGAGGACTGTTTTCGGGGAGGAACCCTTCACCCGTGCCCCGTTGCAGGACAAAATCTATATAAGTCTCTACTTCGCGCCGCTGGTCAGGAGAGAGCCGGGTGATTTTTTCGTCTAGTGAACCCATGATACCCACCCCACGGTTTTCTGCCACAGGTTTCTGTTGTCAGAGGGCATTAAACCACCTCACCTGGAGCAGTCCCGTTCTGCCTACCGCCGCCCGGCAGAACCGGTCAGGAACAGGATACGGCAGCTGTGCTCTGCAAGTGAGGTGAGAATGTATGCCTCGTCAAGGTTCTCTCCTGCGGTAAATGTCCCGTGTCCCCGGGCAACAACGACCCTGTATACGTTCAGGGCACCTGCAACCTGCTCTGCCAGGTCATCACTGCCGCAGGCTCCACCGACAACCGGTATAAGGGGGGCAAGCAGCATCCCCTCTGCATCTACCGGAACTATCCGGTCACAGGCGAGTGAGCAGGCAACCGCATGTGGAGGGTGGGCATGGACGATGGCCTGGTGATTGGTGATGCCGTAGGTTGCACGATGGACCCGGTACTCACCTGAGGCATGTTCCGGAACATCGCCCTCCATCGGAACGTAGACAGGAGTTCCCGGGACGTCAAGGTACGATCCGCTCCGGGTGATGAAGAACCCGTTTCCCGACCTGACGCTCATGTTGCCGAAACTGCCACAGAGGAGCCCTTCGGCAAAGAGCCGTTTTCCAATCCGTTCGATATCAGACCGCATAGCTCCACCTTCGGAGAGGTCCGGGTGTCCCTGATTTCCGCACTCACCTGAACTGGATGCCGACATCCTTCATCTTATTGTACCGGGCGATGTTGAGCAGGAGCGGGGTGAGACATTCTACCATGCTGGACACGGCGAGCGGGCCGGCATCGTAGGACTTTACCCCCGGGATAGTGCGGATGAGTTCCATCACCGTCGCCTTGGCATTGCCATCATCACCGCAGACCGGTACGGCAAGGTCGAGCACTTCGGTGAGGGCTTTCCATTTATTTGCCGCCACCGTATTGAATGCCGAGCAGACCGTGGTCCCTTCGGGAAGCATCTTTCTGACCAGTAGTGCCGCGGAGCCCTCTTCCGGAGGGGTATAGACAAAGAACTCCCGTTTCTCCATGGGATTGATCGGTGAAACCACGATCTTGTCCTCAAATCCACTGAGAGATGACAGAGTCGGCACGAGATGCCTGAACGGGATTGCAAGGATCACAATATCTGACCGGTCGATTGCTTCCTGGTTCGAGTGACCGCTCAGGCTGCACCGTATCCCGAGCCCGGTGAGGGCAGCGGTGCAGGTAGTACAGGAACTCTCTGCCTTGTCCTCCTCTCGGGAGCCGATAAACACATCGTGATTCGGCGAGAGCCGCATGGCAATACCCTCGCCGATATCACCGGTCCCGCCAACGATGCCGACCTTCACTTATTCCACCAGCGGCATCAGCATGGTCTCGAGTGATTCGGCACTGGTGAGGCCTTCCAGAGTCCTCACCACCCTGCCGTCTTTCTCGATGATGAGCGTCGGCACGACCCGGATCGCGTACTTGTTGGCAAGGTCCATGTGCTGGTCGACGTCGATCTTCCTGATCTCGATCCTGTCGCCCATATTCTGCTTGAGCTCCTCAAGAATGGGTCCCTGGACCCGGCATGGCCCGCACCACTCGGCAAAAAAGTCAATCAAAACCGGTTTTCCCATGTGCATTACCTTCACAGGAATCGGTCCAAAAAGGAGATAAAGATTTTTATTCGGTTTATTTGGAGAGTATTGCCATGATTATCTTTCCATAGGCGGGCCGGGTAATAAGCACCCCAACCAGCACCCCGATGATGGTGATGATGGCAAACCCGCGGAGGGTGGAGAGATCCATGAGTGCAAGCGGGATCATGGCGATGACCACCGTTGCCGCAGACACCATGATGATCCCAACTGCCCGGGTGAGCCTCTTCTGATACAGGTGAGGAGATGGAACCCTCCCTTCATGCAATACCTCGTCGGTTATGATGACCAGCTGGTCAATTCCCGTTCCGAGCACGGCAATCAACGCTGCAATTGCCAGGAGATCCAGCTGTTGCTGAATGAGTGCAGCGATACCCAGAAGGATAACAATCTCGGACAGATTGGTACCGATCATTGGGAGCACAATTGCCGGTTCACGGTACCGGTAGAAGATGACAACACCCACCGCGATGGCCGCGACGACGAAGGCAAGCACGGACATCGTTTTGAAATAATCTCCCAGTGGGGCAGAAACTGATCCCGATCCCGCAACGCTGACCCCTACCGGGAGCGCCCCTGCCCGAAGGTGGATCTCCAGGTTCTTGGCGGCATTCAGTCCTTCCTGACCGGATCCGGTGGAGGCATAGAGCTGCCGAATTGGCTCAACCTGCAATTTTGCGGCGAGGTCCTGTGAGAGTGGGGCGGTGTACACCATGGCATCATCGAGGACCATGTCGAGCCAGTGGTTGTCCGGGTCAGTAGTTGCCCCGTACCTGATTGCGGCATCCCTGAACTGGGCAGCCCCGTCTTCGGAGAGGGTAAACGAGACCCCCCACCGGTCACTTCCCGGCGGTTCCTGGGAAGGTATGCCGACTGTGGTGATGGCATCCCCGTACAGGACATGCTCGGTCTCATTGCCCGTGGTATGGATCCTTATCTCAAACTTCCCTTGCTTACCGACGATATCTTTTGCCTGCGAGAGGCTCACGCCCGCCAGTTCGACCCGCATATAGCGTGTCACTCCTGAGAGACTGGTAAGGGGGTTGACCTTTGCATCACGGGTGCCAAGTGCGTTGAGCTTCTGCTCAAGGATCTGCTTGACCTGCTCACCGGTCTCCTTCGAGACCCCCTGTTCATAGCTGGTGAGCCTCCCTCCCGCCGCGGTAAAGATCTGTCCGAGCTCAGGCTCGGGAACATACTTCCTGATCTCAAGTTTATCATCGGCGATCAGGTATATCTCGGCATCAAGCTCCGTCTGGAGATCGGTGAGGAAATCCGTTACCGGCCGGCTGGTCTCAAAGCCAACTACTTCTGACTGGAATTCCATCTGGAGCCAGCTCCCTTCGGAGAGATCGAGGCCGTACTGGAGATTCGTTGTCAGTTTCCCGTCTTCTACATGGGGAAAAATGAAGACCACCGAAGCTACCAGCAGAATGACAAGCAGGGCCACCTGCCAGTTCTTGAGCAGCTCGATGAAATCCTTCCGGTTCATTTTGCACCCCGCTTCCTTCCGGTTTCCTTTCTCTGTCCGGATTCCTGCTTTTGCACGAACCACTTAATAATCCCGGCATTGGTCAGCCACGTGTTCACCATGTCGATCACGAGGCCGATCAGGAGCACACTCGCAATATCCCGGATGACCGTTATCTCACCGGCGAAGGCGACCACCCACATCGCAGCAATTGCGGCAAGTGTTGTGGTGGTCATGATGATACCGGTGTGGAATGCCCCGGAAAGCTTCTCATTGAGCTTCCCCTGCCGCTTGAGGACACGCATGGTCAGGAGAATATCGCTGTCAACCGAGTATCCGATGAGCATCAGGAGGGCGGCGGTGGTAGGGAGCGTGAGTTCGATGCCGATCACCGACATCACTGCGGCAGTCATGGCGATATCTGCAAACGCAGACAGCACCACGGCCCCCGCAGGGACGAAAGACCGGAAAGCGAGGAAGACCACGATGGCCATCCCGATAAATGAGATGGTAAGGGCGAGGAGAGCCTGTTCCTGGAGGGTCTGGCCGAATGAAGGACCTATCTGGTCGATCTTCGCATCGGGATACTGGTCATTCACGAGCGTCGCAAGCGATTCAAAGGCTGCATCGTCCATTGGTCCGAATTTAATGAATTTTTCCCCTATGGGCTCAATGAGCGGATATCCTGAGAACGTAGCCCTGAGAGTGTCAGGATTTTCCGGATTGAGGAGGGTGACTGCCGTACCACCCGAGAAGTCCATCCCCGGTTTCACCGGCATCCCGGTTGATGCCATATTGTAACCAAGGATGGCCAGTGAGATGATGAGGAGAACCATGGGAAGCACCACCATCTGTCTGGGGGTGTACCGGTTCACATCATAGGTGACGAATCCCATACCCACTAAGTTCGTGATCCTGATGTAAAATCCTTCGGATGGCGGGAAGAATCATGCCGAAGAAACATCAGGGACATGATCCGGCCTTGATGATCGCGCCGGAAAAAAAGAAATTATTAAATAACGATAGTGGTGAGTACCTCACCATGAGATCTCCACAAGAGATCAGGACGGTTGTTGAGAACCGGCTCAGGAACTACATCTCCCGGGACAGGACCGGGATACGGCGTGCCCTGCTGCAGCTCTTTCTCCGCCTTAAATCACTCACCATCGCAGAAATCTTTGAAGCTCTCAACCGGAAATTTACCATCAGTTACCATTCCGTTGCAGCCATGGTGGGAATCATCGCATCCAAAATCGGCATCCTCCATGTGAATAAGAACCGGGAGAATCCCTGCAGCGTCTATTCCCTGAAAGAACAGTATGCGGATACGGTCGCACGGATTGTCGGAACGGTCTGAAACCTTCCGATGATTACTTTTTTTACACCAGCCTGCGCATGCATTGAGCATAGTATGCATGCCCGACTCAACAACAATTTTTCCCCCGATGACATCCGGATCGCCAAAGACGTGGTGGACTATATTGAACGGCGGAAGTCAGATTTCCGCATTTCAACATCATGTGGCGGCCCGATACTTCTCCCTGTCAGCATCAAGCCTCCCAAACCTACCGATCTCCAGATACCTGCAGGGGATTGGGTGATATTCGTCTCCATTCATCAGGCACGGTATCTCTCTGCCGTGCATATGGGAATGGTCCCCTTCTTCCTGGATGAGATGGATGAAGAACCCCGTGCCGGTTGCCATGAGTTTTGAAGAACTGGAACATACTGCTGATGTGAGGCTGCGGGTGAAAGCAGGATCGCTGGAATCTCTCTTTTCTGAAGCAGCCAGGGCCCTCATGGTGGTGATGTACGGTTCTGCAGAACCCGGACCGATGCGAAGGAGCATTGAAGTACAGGCAGCAGATCCCGAATCGCTGATGCATGCGTTCCTCTCCGAGGTGCTCTATATATCCGAGGTAGAGGAGATGGTCGTCTCCGGCGCAGAAATCAGGTTGAATGAGGGCAGGCTTGAAGGAGAACTCACGGGAGAGCCCTTCTCCCCGGCAAAACACCGTTCAGGTATGGAGGTCAAGGGAATCTCCCTTTCCGGCCTCTCCGTATCCCGGGACAATCATACTTATATTCTTGAGGTCATCTTTGATGTGTGAGGTGCCATGCTTCAGGGAGTAACAAGAATAGGGCCATACGAGTGGGAAGTGCCGATTGGGTTTGTGCCGGACATGAGGGTTCCGGGAAGGTTCTTTCTCTCGGACAGGCTGGCCGAAACCCTTGAGCCCGGGGCAATCCAGCAACTGGCCAACGTGGCCACGATGCCGGGGATCGTGAAAAATTCCCTCGCCATGCCCGACATTCATTGGGGATACGGTTTTCCGATCGGAGGGGTTGCTGCATTCGGCATGGAGGAAGGAGTAATCTCGCCCGGCGGAGTCGGCTTTGATATCAACTGCGGAGTACGGATCCTCACCACGCCCCTATCAGCAGCCGATCTCGTCCGGAAACGGGAATTGATCGAGGGGTTGTTTTCCGCTGTACCGACCGGAGTGGGAGCAAAGAGCACGCTCCGGCTTGATCAGAAGGAGCTCCTGGGTATGCTCAGGGGAGGTTCGAAATGGGCGGTCGAGCACGGGTTCGGTATCGAAGAGGATTTTCTGCACTGTGAGGAACAGGGCTCGATGGTTGGAGCGGATCCTGAAGCGGTATCGCAGAAAGCTCGCCAGCGGGGAATGCCGCAGAGCGGAACGCTCGGTGCAGGAAACCACTTCCTCGAAGTCCAGATGGTTGAGGAGGTCTATGACCCTGCAGCGGCCTCGGCCTATGGTATCTCGGAAGGGCAGATCTGTATCATGATCCACTGCGGTTCCCGCGGACTCGGACACCAGGTCTGCACCGATCATCTCAGGATACTGGAAGCTGCCACCAGGAAGTACGGGATCACTCTCCCGGACCGGCAGCTTGCCTGTGCCCCGCTCTCCTCCCCTGAAGGAAGGGCGTACTTCGGGGCGATGGCGGCAGCAGCGAATTATGCATGGGCTAACCGGCAGGTGATCATGCATATGACGAGGGAAGTGTTTGCACGGATGTACTCGATAGCGTATGAGGACATGCACCTTGTCTATGACGTAGCCCACAACGTGGCCAAATTCGAGGAGCACACAGTCGATGGCAGGCGTATGCGGGTCTGTGTCCACCGGAAAGGTGCTACCCGGGCCTTCGGGCCGGGCTCCCCTGACCTGCCACCGGCCTACCGGGAGGCTGGCCAGCCGGTGATCATCCCCGGGAGCATGGGGACGCCATCCTATCTCCTCCATGGAACTGCCGTGGCAATGGAACGGACATTCGGGAGCACCTGCCATGGGGCTGGGAGAGTCATGAGCCGGACGAAGGCCAAGAAAATGCTCTCCGGTCACGAGGTCAAGGAAGCGCTCGGAAAAGAAGGAATCCTTGTCCGTGCCCACCATAACGGGGCTATCGCTGACGAGGCTCCGGAAGTTTATAAACCGAGCGACGAGGTGGTCAGGGTTGTGCACGAGGCCGGATTATCGCGTCGTGTCGCCAGGTTCAAACCGCTGGGTGTGATAAAGGGATGATCCGGCGGTGCGCCCTTGTCTGGGATGAGAAGCTGGTCTTCTCCCGGTACATCGAGGAATGCGGTGTGAACTGCGAGCACATCACCCCCCACATGGTTGCCGCCCCGTTCTACCGCGGCCGTTTTGCCACGCTGATCATTCCCACCGGTTTTGCAAACCCTGCATTCTCGAACCTGCTCCCTGCCCTGAAAGCGGCCGCACCCCGGATACGGCGGTTCATCGAGCAGGGAGGAAAACTCCTCGTCTTCGGAGCGGCATCAGCCCGGGAGGATGCATATGACTGGCTCCCTATTCGTCTCCGGTATTACCACCAGTACGGTCCGGTAACCATCAGTATTGATCGGGATAACCCCTTGTCCTGCCTTGTTGAGGGGTACGACACCAGTTGCATTGAGTGCGATGGTTACTTTACTGATTTCGAGGGATCGGTGATTGCCAGGGCCGGTGAGAACCCGGTAATGATCAGGACGGCACTCGGAAAAGGAGAAATTGTGGCAACCACCATCCATGAGTATCCCTCGCGTCCGTTCCTTGCTTCATTCTGCACGGCACCGGAGGAAACATTATTTTGACTGGGAGAGAGGGATGTATGGAGAAGTACCGATGAATCGCTACGTTATCTCTCAGGGTTCGACTGCAGGGGATCTCGAGCCGTTGGGGATGGCCATCCATGAACTGCTGAACCGCCTTCCTATCACCGCACGTTCCCGTGATAATCCCGGGATCAGGATTGAGGGGGGAACGGTCGTTGACAGGAAGTACAGCGGACCGGTACTCGAGGAGGTTCTTACCGGGAACAGACTCCTGAAGAAGACTCCGTCATCAGGGGCATACAAGGGAGTGCCAGTGGTGGTAAGTCCGATACGGGATGAACGCGGAGATGCCATCGGTGCAATCGGCGTGGTGGATATCACCGGTATTTTCGATCTCGCGACCCTGATGGAGCACCAGTCGGCCATTCTCCAGCAGGTGTGCGGGAAGGACCCCTGTCCACTCCCGGGTGAACAGATAGTGGCGAAAAGGTAGTCCTGATGTATACAGCAGCATTCAGAGTGCTCGAGGTGCTCGAGTCAAGCGAAGGGCCGGTTTCGGGTGGAAATATCAGCGAGAGACTGGGAATCTCCCGTTCGGCGGTCTGGAAGCATGTGAAGGAGCTCATCAGCATGGGCTATGAGATCTCTGCATCCCAGAAGGAGGGATACCACCTCACCAAAAAGAGCAACCGGCTCCTCCCCTACGAAATTCACAAACACCTGCGGACCAGTTTCATCGGGAAGAAGATGCGGTACTTCGAGAACACCCCATCAACTATCTGGGTCGGGAAGAAGCTGGTAAGTGAGGGTGATGCACAGGAGATGCACGGGATGGTGATCATCGCAGAAGAGCAGACCGGCGGGATCGGCCGGCTCGGACGCTCATGGGTTTCTCCTGCCGGAGGGATATGGATCACCATCGTACTCAAACCCGATATTCCCATTGACCGGGTCTTCATGGTGACCATGGCTGCGTCTGTAGCCGTTGCCCGGGCCATCCGCAAGGAGTTTGATCTCGGGGCCCTCATCAAGTGGCCAAATGACATCTATATCGGCGATAAAAAGGTTGCCGGACTCCTCCTCGAGCTCTTTGCCGAGGCCGACGAAGTCCACTACTGCCTGCTCAGTATCGGGGTGGACGTGAACATCTCGCCGAGCCAGCTCGAACAGGTAAAGAGCTCGGTGACATCGATCAGCGCCGAGATGGGGTATGATGTCGACCGCGCCTCGTTCCTCGCCCGGCTCCTGAAGGAATTTGAGAGCCGCTACCTGCTCATCGAGTCCGGGGAGTATGAGGCGGTCACCCGTGAATGGAAGAGCTTCTCCTGCACGCTCGAGCACCGTGTCAGGATCAATACCATGAAAGCGACGTTTGAGGGAGAGGCGATCGACATCGATGACTTCGGGGCGCTACTCATCAGAAAGGATAACGGGAAGATCGAGCGGGTGATTGCCGGCGACTGCATCCAGCGATAGCCATTTATCGTCAACCCGGGAAAAATTAATGGTTGACGATGTGGGGAGATTCCGGGCGACCTGTACTTATAGCCAGTACCGCTGCCTTCACCGGCCTCATTGCCATCGGATCATGGATAGCTATTCCATTCGTTCCTGTCCCGCTCACTCTCCAGACCCTCTTTGTGATCCTGTCCGGTGCAGTGATGAGGAGGTATGCGGTCCTTCCGAACGTGCTCTACATCCTGATGGGTGCGCTGAACATCCCGGTGTTCCACAGCGGAACAGCAGGAATCGCCGTGCTCCTTGGTCCCACCGGGGGGTATGTCCTGGGGTTCGTCCCCGGAGCGCTGGCGACAGGCCTCGCCTATGAGCACCGGAATCCGGTCCTCCGGATCACCGGTATCATCATCGGCCTTGCGATCATCTTCCTCTGCGGGATGACCTGGCTCTCATTCTCGGCCGGAATCTCCCTCTCCACAGCTTTTCTCATCGGAGTGCTCCCCTTCATCCCCGGGGATGCGATCAAGGGGTATGCGGTCTACCTCATCGCCGGGCGCCTAGAAGCCCTGGCCGACCGGGGCGGGGATCCATGATCGAGATCCGGGACCTGGCCTTCCGCTCGATCAGGATCGGGCACCTTCTCATTCCTGATGGCACCACCGCCCTCATCGGGGCGAACGGGAGCGGGAAGACGACCCTGCTCCGCCTGCTTGCAGGGCTTACCCCTCCGGATACCGGAAGCATCACCGTTGACGGAATGCTTCCGGAACCCGGTTGTGCCGGATTTGTCAATGAGTACCCCGACAGAAACGCCCTCTTCTCCCGTTTTGCCGATGAACTCGCCGCACCGCTCCGGTTCCGTCATATACCCTGTGAAGAGCTGGAGCAGCGGGTCAAAGAGGCCGCCGCAACTGCCGGCCTCGAGCGTCAGCTTGAGCGGACCATGGATACCCTCTCCGGAGGAGAAAAAGTTCTGGCAGCACTCCTCTCGGCCCTGATCTCCTCCCCTGAGACCCTCATCCTCGACGAGTTTGACTCGCATCTCGACTATGACTCACTGGTGCTGGCGGAGAATCTCATCTCCTCATCGGGTGCACGGAGGGTGATCCGCTGTACCCAGAATATGGACCTTGCTGCACAGTACGGGAGGGTCATTGTCCTGCACCGGGGAAGAGTACTCAGGGCGGGCAGCCCGGAAGAGGTCTTCCCCGCCCTGGAAGAGACCTGCTGCTATCCTTTTTCCTGGAGGGCCTTCCGGTGAAACTTTCCCTGTCAGCCGTGGAGTGGCACGCGGGGTCCTGGAAATTCCGGGCAGATGCGACCTTCACCCCGGGTGTGCACCTGGTTTCCGGAAGAGTGGGATCCGGCAAGACCACCCTCGCCCTGCTCTCCGCACGGCAGCTTCAGCCGGATGCAGGGACGGTTGTATGTGAGGACATCCGGTCGTGCACCCTCTCCTTCCAGTATCCGGAATACCATATCACAGGGTCAACCTTGTACGAGGAGGCTGAATCCTACGGAGTGGATCCGTTTGCAGCATGTGCCAGGGCAGGGCTCGCCGGGAGAGATGAGGAGGATCCGTTCCGTCTCTCCCGGGGAGAACTGAAATGGTTCCAGCTCACGTGTCTCTTGATGCGGCGGTGGGACCTGCTCATTCTCGATGAACCCTTCAGCGCTCTCGACTGCCGGGGCAAGCTGGCCGTATGCCGCGCAATCGAAGAAAACCGGGGCGGAATTGTGCTGGTCAGCACCCATGAGCAGTATATTCTCCCGAAGACTGATTTCCTCTGGGAGATGATGTCCGGAGAGCTGACCCTTCGTGGGACTCTTCCTGATGCGATATCCACCTGGGAATCGGCACCTGCTCTGGTCAGGAGGCTCCGGGAACAGGGTGTGCTCCCCGCCAACCTGACCCGGGACGATATTCTGGAGGCGGCATGCAGGATGCACGAATAAGGCTGATCGCCCTCGTCAGCCTTTCGATCGCCACCTTTCTGTCAGTCACGGGAGCCCTCCTCACCCTGGCGTGGCTCGTCCTCTCTCCCCGGCCGCTCAAAGAGGCCATGAAATCGGCAGCATTCTGGGTAATCATCCTCTTTGTCGCCATTATTGCCACCGTGACCCAGGTGACCGGCAATGACGGGATCTCGTATCTCATCAGGACGGGGGTAATCATCCTGCTCGCCTTTTCGGTCTACATGGAATGGCATCCGGGAGAATACCTCGACCTATCAGTCTGGCTTTTTGGCAAGAAGGCCGGTTTTGATATCGGGCTTGCTGTTGAGATGAGCATCCAGGGCCTCCACGAGGCCTCCCGGGAGTTTGCGAGGATCCGGTCGGCACTCTTGCTCAAAGAACTGAAGCCGTGCATCGGTATGATCCCTTCGGTGGGATTCCTCCTGATTCATACCCGCCTGATGCGGGCCCGGGAACAGGCCGACCTGCTCGCCACCAGGGGATACCGGGCCGGAGGGAGCTGCTGCCCGGTGTTCCGGACTTCATACCAGGATAAAATCATGGGTTTTCTGGCAATTCTCATATTATTCCTTTCTTTTTTTCCTGTTCGTGATATTTTTATACTTCAGATGTAAAGGTTTTAAAGGTTTGAACAGAGCCCCTGTTAATAAATACGCCGGAGGAGCCTGATGAGTTACGGACGTCTGCTGATTACTGATACCACGCTTCGGGATGCCCACCAGTCCCTT